>CANHEA010000011.1 GCA_947459635.1 Flavobacteriaceae bacterium
ATTCGTTGAACCGCTGATTACAAAATCAAAAGAAGATACTACTCACAACCGTCGTATCTGTTTTTCATACTTGCGTAGTAAATATGCGGTAACTGACTTGTTCAGAGACGTAGCTGCTAAAGTTGGAGATCGTCCAGGTGGTTATACTCGTATCATCAAAGTTGGAAATCGTCTTGGAGATAACGCCGATATGGCCATGATCGAATTGGTAGATTTCAACGAACTATACAACGGAGGTAAAAAAGAAGAGAAAAAAGCGAAAAGCCGTCGTGGTGGAAAAGCTAAAGGTGCTACAACTGCTCCTGCTGCTCCAAAAGCCGCTCCGGTTGCTGAAGCTCCAGAAGCAAAAATCGAAGAAGCTCCAGTGGCTGAAGCACAAGTTGAGGAAACTCCAGTTGCAGCAGTTGAAGAAGCGCCAATCGAAGAAACTCCAGAAGTTACACCAGAAGCTGAAGCTCCAGAAGCACCTGCCGCTGAGGATAACACCGAAGAGAAAGCTGAATAATGGAATACATCATTCAATACAAATCAAGGATAAACTTTTAAAGTTTGTCCTTTTTTTTTGCCTTTTTTTTCGGAGCCGGGAACCTGCTCTACGCTACTATCTTTTGTGCCACACGAGCGTAGCGAACTGACGAAGTAAACGACGGCACAAAAGGATAACCGCTCCGATCAGGGCTATGGCATTTCGTAGTTTTCAAAATCTGTTCATAACCTTTGCGAACTTTGCGTCAAAACCTTTGCGGACTTTGCGGTAAAAAAAATAAATTTGCACAACAACTAACTACAATGAACTACACAACACGACAACCCGCCATTCTTTTACTCAGCGATGGCACCATTTTTCACGGTAAATCCATCGGGATTTCCGGCACCACTTTCGGCGAAGTTTGCTTCAACACTGGAATGACTGGTTATCAAGAAATTTTTACCGATCCTTCGTACTTTGGACAAATCATGGTGACTACGAATCCACACATCGGAAACTATGGCGTAAATGACAAAGAAGTAGAATCAGATTCGATCAAAATTGCTGGCTTGGTCTGTAAAAATTTTAGTTTCAATTATTCCCGAGAAGACGCATCGCAAAGCCTCGAAGACTATTTCAAAAATCAAAACTTAATCTGCATCTCCGATGTCGATACACGGGCGCTGGTAAGTTACATTCGTGACAACGGTGCCATGAACGCTGTAATCTGCACTGACGGTACTGCAGTAGACGTTCTTAAAGCGCAATTGGCAAAAGTACCCGACATGAAAGGTTTGGAACTGGCCTCTAAAGTGTCGACCAAAGAACCGTATTTCTTCGGTGAAGAAAGTGCAAAGTACAAAATCTCCGCCCTCGATTTAGGGATCAAAACCAACATCTTGCGTAACCTCGCCCAACGCGATTGCTATATTAAAGTTTTTCCATACAATGCAACCTTCAAGGATTTAGCCGAGTTCAATCCAGATGGTTATTTTCTTTCCAATGGTCCCGGTGATCCTGATCCACTATTTGGAGCCATTCAAGTGGCGAAAGATATACTAGAAAATAACAAACCACTTTTCGGAATTTGTCTCGGACATCAAGTTATTGCTTTAGCAAATGGTGTTTCCACCTACAAAATGTTCAACGGACACCGCGGAATTAATCATCCAGTAGTGAATCTCATTTCTGGAAAAGGTGAAATCACGTCCCAAAATCACGGATTTGCAGTCAATAAAGAAGCACTCGAAAACCACCCAGATCTCGAAATTACACATATCCATCTCAACGATCAAACCGTTGCTGGAATGCGCATGAAATCCAAAAATTGTTTCTCAGTGCAATACCATCCCGAAGCCAGTCCAGGACCACACGATTCCTCTTATTTGTTCGACCAATTTATCGAAAACATAGAAGCCCAAAAGAACTAAATCGTTATCGTTGATAACATTCTTTGCTAAAAAAAAATCATGATTCAAGATTAAATATATTTGTAATAAAGTCTTAATATCAAGAAGTCTTACAGTCTAAAAATCTAATAATCCAAAAATCTAAAATATGAGTATCATTATCAAAATCCACGCAAGACAAATCTTCGATTCTAGAGGAAATCCAACTATCGAAGTAGATGTAGTAACCGAAAACGGAGTGTTAGGAAGAGCCGCAGTGCCTTCTGGAGCATCAACCGGTGAACACGAAGCAGTCGAATTGCGTGATGGTGGAAAAGCGTTCCTTGGAAAAGGAGTTTTGAAAGCCGTTGAAAATGTAAATACCAAAATAGCAGAAGAGTTACTAGGAACTTCTGTTTTTGAACAAAATCTAATCGACCAAACTATGATCGATTTAGATGGAACTGCCAACAAATCAAATCTTGGTGCGAATGCTATTCTAGGAGTTTCTCTTGCAGTAGCCAAAGCCGCAGCGAACGAATTGGGATTGCCTTTGTATCGCTATGTCGGTGGTGTTTCGGCGAACACACTTCCAGTTCCGATGATGAACATCATCAACGGTGGTTCGCATTCTGATGCGCCAATTGCGTTTCAAGAATTTATGATTATGCCGGTCAAAGCAACTTCGTTTTCGCAAGCATTGCAAATGGGAACGGAAATTTTCCACCATCTAAAGAAAGTTTTACACGACCGTCATTTGTCGACTGCCGTTGGTGATGAAGGTGGATTTGCTCCTAATTTAGCTGGCGGAACAGAAGATGCTTTAGACACCATCAAGAAAGCCGTAGAAAATGCAGGTTACAAATTCGGCGACGAAATTATGATCGCACTCGATTGTGCAGCATCTGAATTTTATGTTGACGGAAAATACGACTACACCAAATTCGAAGGCGAAACCGGAAAAATTAGAACGTCAAAAGAACAAGCAGAATACTTGGCAGAATTAGCGGCGAATTATCCAATTATTTCCATCGAAGACGGAATGTACGAAGACGACTGGGATGGCTGGAAATACCTAACCGAACTGATCGGAAACAAAACCCAATTGGTTGGAGATGACTTATTCGTAACCAACGTAGAACGTTTGTCAACAGGAATCGAAAAAGGAATTGCCAATTCTATCTTGGTAAAAGTAAACCAAATCGGAACGTTAACCGAAACGATTGCTGCCGTAAATATGGCAAAAAATGCAGGTTACACTTCAGTAATGTCGCACCGTTCAGGAGAAACCGAAGACAACACGATTGCCGATTTAGCTGTGGCGTTAAATTGCGGTCAAATCAAAACGGGTTCCGCATCGCGCTCCGATCGTATGGCGAAATACAACCAACTATTACGCATCGAAGAAGAATTGGGCGACACTGCTTATTTCCCGGGATTGAAAGCGTTTAAATAGAATTTTTGTTTTTTTTAGAATCAAACCTGATTAGGAAACTAGTCAGGTTTTTTTATACGTCTAACTGTAAAAGAAATAATCTTAAAAGGCATGAAAAGTTGTTTGTTTTATAAAAGCTGACGATTATCATATTTCTATAGAGAGTGGCTTCATACCTTTAAGCTAGTTAATTTACTGTATAACGTGCTAACAATTAAGGTTATGAAAAAAAGATTCTCTCCTGACAAAAGATACCATACCATTAGTTTCGTACTGCTTTGTATGCTTGGATTTTTTTCTTTTTCCGCTTCATTTGGGCAGTCAGTCATGTTTGATTTTAACAACGCCACAGATCATGCGCCTTTTCCAATTGATATTAATAATGGCGGTATTTCAGCGCACTTTTCAGCGACTGGCGAAGGTTTCTCAATCCAGCAGGCTAACGTAATGGGTTTAACACCTGCGGGATTTGATGGACTCATCATTTATCCAAGTAGCGTGTTTGCCGCGGATCTTTTAATCAGTTTTAATCAAAGTCTTAGCGATTTTTCAATCATGTATTCACCACAAGAATTAGGTTTTGATGATTCAGCAACGATGCGAGTAACAACATTTATGAATGAAACTTTAGTAGGTTCTAATACTGCCGTTGTTCCTAATCCAGGAACTTGGCCGACAGGTATTTTGGCTTGTAGCTTTCCTTCTGGATTTAATAAGGTAGTTGTCCATTATGATAGTCATCCTCCTACTTGTCAGGATTATGGGGTCATTTTTATGGCTGACAATATGCAAGTCACGCCATCTAATCTAGCGGTTTCAAACAGTGAATCCCATTATGGCAGTTGCATTCTCAACCCCAATCCCGTTACTGAATCAACTACCTTATCGTTTTCGCTATTGAAATCGGAAAACATAAATATAGCTTTATATGATATTCGTGGTCAAGCTATTGCAACATTGTTTAATAACAATCTCAGCATAGGGTTTCACGAGTTGATTCTTAATCTTAACATTTTGCCGATTGAAAGTGGCATCTATTTTTTGAAATTAAGAGGCGAGAATGCTACACGTACTTTCAAATTGCTATTAATCAAGTAATGTGATGGATTTCAAATTTTTGTTTTGTTCAAATATAATTTTTTCGATTGCTTATTAGCAAATACTGTTACTAGAATACCTTGTATCATAATTGAAATTGTATAAGAGCATGATGAAATGACCACCCAAATAATCTGTAGTATAATTGTTTAAATAGCGATTTGTTATTTATATAATTATTAACAATTTCCTTGCAAAATTCATTTTTTAATTCACTTCGATTTCCCTAGTTTTGTTAAATTATTATTTCAAAGAAAAAATTCCCTTTTATATTATGTCAAAGACAGCCATTTTAGAACTAGACGGAAAGAAGTATGAGTTTCCAGTAATCGTCGGAAGTGAGAACGAAGTAGGTATTGATATCAATAAGTTACGTGATTTATCGGGCGCCATTACAATGGATCCAGGATATAAAAACTCAGGTTCTTGTACAAGCGAAATTACTTTTCTTGATGGTGAAGAAGGAATTCTCCGTTACAGGGGTTATGCTATTGAAGACTTGGCGGATAAAGCAGATTTTCTAGAAGTGGCTTATTTAGTGATATTTGGTGAACTGCCTACTAAAGAACAACTGGCGCAATTTGAAACCGATATTCGCAAATATACCTTGGTCAATGAGGAAATGAAAAACATCATTGATGGATTTCCAAAAACCGCGCATCCAATGGGTGTTTTATCTTCTTTGACAAGTGCGTTAACCGCTTTCAACCCGAAAGTGGTGAATGTTGATAATGAGAAAGAAATGTACGAAGCGGTTTGTAAAACCATGGGTAAATTCTTAGTGATTGCTACTTGGACGTACAGAAAGATGATGGGGTATCCTTTGAATTATTACGACAATACAAAAGGGTATGTAGAAAACTTCATGCATTTGATGTTTGAGTTGCCAACCGGACCTTACAGTGCTAATAAAACAGTCATCGATGCCTTAGATAAATTGTTTATTTTACACGCAGATCACGAGCAAAACTGTTCGACTTCTACCGTAAGAATTGTAGGTTCTTCACATGCAGGTTTGTTTGCTTCTATCTCAGCTGGAGTTTCCGCACTTTGGGGACCATTGCACGGAGGAGCGAATCAAGCAGTGTTAGAAATGTTGGAAGAAATCCACAAAAATGGTGGCGATGCCGACAAATATATGGCAAAGGCCAAAGACAAAGAAGATCCATTCCGATTGATGGGATTCGGACATAGAGTGTATAAAAACTTCGACCCAAGAGCACGTATTATCAAAAAAGCCGCTGATGAAGTATTGAATACTTTAGGAGTAGATGATCCGATTTTGGATATTGCTAAAAAATTAGAAGCTGCCGCTTTAGTAGATGAGTATTTTGTCTCTCGTAAATTATATCCAAACGTCGATTTCTATTCTGGAATCATTTACAGAGCGCTCGGAATTCCGACGGATATGTTTACTGTGATGTTTGCCATTGGTCGCTTGCCAGGTTGGATCGCGCAGTGGAAAGAAATGCGCATCAACAAAGAGCCAATAGGAAGACCACGTCAAATATACGTGGGTCATCCGTTAAGAGATTTTAAACCCATGGATAAAAGATAGATTTTTTACGTTATAATTTGAAAGCCACGCTGAGAAGAGTGGCTTTTTTATTTTATACAGATTAGTAGGAGTAATTATGAAAATTCGATAATTAACTTATATTTGTAAACAGTGCCTTAGCTATAAATATCTGACATGTAATGCTTTTTAATTCTCTAAATTTCGCGCTTTTTCTTCCTCTCGTTTTTGTATTGTACTGGTTTGTAGCGAATAAGAATTTGAAAACTCAAAATTTACTTTTACTTGTTTCAAGCTATTTTTTTTACGCTTTTTGGGACTGGAGATTCTTATTCTTATTGGTTTTTTCAACTTTGCTAGATTATTTCACGGGGTTGAAAATGTCGCAAACCGAAAATCAAACTACTAAAAAGACATGGTTTTGGATTAGCATATTTGTAAACTTAGGATTTTTAGGGGTTTTTAAATATTATAATTTTTTTGCAGCATCTTTTGCAACAGCAATTTCAAATTTTGGTTTGCAGGTCAATCCGTGGACGCTCAAAGTGATATTGCCTGTTGGGATTTCGTTCTATACTTTTCATGGATTATCTTATGTTATAGACATCTATAAAGGCCGAATAAAGGCGGAGAAGAACTTCATTGATTACTCCGTATTCGTTAGTTTTTTCCCGCTTCTAGTTGCTGGTCCAATTGAAAGAGCAACCCATCTTTTGCCTCAAATAAAGAAGAAAAGAGTTTTTAATTCCGATAAAGCAATTGATGGGATTTACCAAATCATTTGGGGCTTGTTTAAGAAAATCGTTATTGCAGATAGTTGTGCCCAATATGCAAATGAAATATTTGCCAACTACGAGAGCATGAATTCAATCTCACTATTTCTAGGTGCATTCTATTTTTCTTTTCAAATTTACGGTGATTTTTCAGGCTATTCCGATATTGCACTGGGAACGGCAAAACTTTTCGGAATAGATTTGCTTAGGAATTTTAACTTCCCTTATTTTTCGAGAGACATCGCCGAATTTTGGAGGCGTTGGCACATTTCACTGTCTTCGTGGTTCCGAGATTATTTATACATTCCTTTAGGCGGAAGTCAAGGTGGAAAATTGACAAAGATTCGAAATACATTTTTGATTTTTATAGTGAGCGGATTTTGGCATGGAGCAAATTGGACCTTCATCATTTGGGGCGCGCTCAATGCCCTATATTTTTTACCCCTTTTGCTAACCAATACCAACAGAAATAATATAGAAATTGTCGCAAAAGGAAAACAATTTCCAAGTCTAAAAGAAGTATTTTCAATGACTTCTACTTTCTTTTTAGTTTTAATTAGTTGGATATTTTTTAGAGCGGATTCAATAACAATCGCATTGCAGTATCTGAAGAATTTATTCCGATTTAATTTCAAAAATGGATTGGAATATTTAGGTATTGAGCGGTATTCTGCAGAGTTGGTTTTACTCATCATTTTCTTTTTGTGCTTGGAATGGATTTCAAGAGAGAAAGAACATCCTTTTTTTGGAAAATGGATCTATGCGAAATTGACAGTTATTCTGCTTAGCATTATCACTTTAGGGGTTTATTCGAATATCACAGATTTTATTTATTTTCAATTTTAAGATCACATGAAAAAATTTTTACTGCATATTTTTTCGATTCTAGCACTAGTTTTTCTATTGCTATTCTTATGTGATATGCTCTATTCAAAAATATATCGTGACGGCATTCCAAGAAACAAACTGCATTACATTATCAATCTTAAGAAGGAAAGTTTTGACGTAGTGTTTTTAGGCTCATCAAGAGTTGCGAACCATATCGATACGGATTTGTTCAACAAACTATCCCATAAAAGAACCATCAATTTAGGAGTTGAAGGAGCAAATTTGAATGACAATTTGCTACAGCTAAGGTTGTTGTTGGCGCGCAATCAAGTGAAAACAGTTTTGCTACAAATTGATTCTAATCTTGAAACAACAGAATCTTCCAATATCTCAACTGCGGAAGCCATGCCTTTTATCAACAATCCAATTGTCATGGCGCATACAAAAAAATACAATCCTAATTTTGAGGGTTTATGCTATATTCCTTTTTATCGCTATGCAGTAAATGATGCTAAAATTGGTTTTCGAGAATTGTTTTTTTCTTTCTTAAATAAGAAACCAGGAATTGATCCTAGTGTCGGTTATACGCCAAAATTTGGCAACGCGATACCGGATACACCGCTGGCAATTATGGGCGAAAAAACAGTACTTCATGGGAATTCTGTTTTGAATGAAATTAGATTATTATGCAAACAGAAAAACACCAAATTGGTACTGTTCATAACGCCGTTTTGTAGTAAAATCAACCCAGATCCGTACATTCAAAAAATGAAAAAATTGGCGCCTGACTTGATTGATTTGACCAAAGGGTATCCCGATGCTATGTTCTTTAATTGTGGACATTTGAATGACGAGGGTGCCAAGAAGTTGACTAGAGAATTGTTCGAATCAACTAGAAATCAATTGGAATAGACGTTCACTGTAAGGCAGTTTAAGATTAGTGCCAAATAAAATGACTTAACTAAAATGGTTTAGCTAATTTTTAAAAAAGGCATTCAATTGCACATTGTCCTTTAGAAATAAATTCATTTTGCTCACTCCAGACTTGTTTAAATGGGTGGGGCTGTAAAAAAGATTGATATCGTCTTTAAAATTTTCGCCACTCAAATCAAGAAACGGGATGTTCAATTTTTCACAAATGAGTTGGGTACGCTCGAAGGTTGTTTTTTCATAGATGACTTTATAAACTGGAGTTTGAACGCACATTAATTTACAATTGTTTTGGACACATATTTTGTTTAAATCACTTAATGCCTTGGTTACAGCGTTTATCTTATTGCTATTAAAGTAATATTTTTTTTGATCCGTTGTAATGGGATTATGCAACGTATCCCACTTTCTATCCACTAAATGACTTACTGACGGGTCGTATTTTTTCGAGCCAATACTTCTCACACAATCATCAAGCAACTTATACCTAAAAAGCGAGTATAAAGGAATGTATTTTTCGGCTGCACTATATTTAAAATAAGTAACAAAAGGAGTGTTTTTCTGAGTTGGAAAAAATGAATAACGCGCAAAAGCATCCTTATGAATTAGATTTTCATTCGTGGTTTCTGAGTCGCCATTCATTAGAGGATCAAAACTCAGAATCACAAATTTTGGAGGCTTATTTCTCGATAGATAATCTCTTAATCTTAAGTTCGCCATTGCCAATTCTGAATGCCCATCTACGCCAATGTTGGCACTTTTTTGATTGAATGTTGTGTCGAAAAATGAAGTGTCAAATTGTACCCAACATCTTGAACTTCCTAAGAAAACTAAGGTCGCATTTATATTTGAAGTTTGTTCAAGATTATCAACTTCATTTAGTGATTTCCCACTTATTACTAAACCTAAAATGAACTGAATTAAGAAAGCCAGTCCAACTAGAAATAATGAAAACCGTATGAGATATAGGATGAATTTTTTCATTACTTAAAATTGAAAATAAATAAATTGTTGGTTTACTTCTGATGAATAGGAAAAGTAAGAGATGGCGAGTATGAAAAAGCAATAAACACTCCATCTAATAATTCTTGGCCATTTGACCCCGAATGATTCAATGGCAAATTGTTGTTCTCTTCCTAACCATTCAATAATCAAGAACAGAAGAAGGAAAACAAAAGTAGGAATACTGGTGCCAATTCCCGGAAAATAAGGAACTTCAAAAAGTGAAAAGGACGCTATTTTTGAAATAAAACTATAAGCATGGTCTAAATCGATAGCTCTAAAGAAAATCCATGCAAATACAGTCAGGCTAAAGGTTAAACTCATCTGAAATACTTCTTTTGCACTTGGAATAACTTTTCCTTTCGCCACGATATCAAGATGATTTCTGTTCGTATTAAAAATTATGGAGGGCATGATATATAAAGCATTAAGAAACCCCCAAACAATGAAGGTCCAATTGGCTCCATGCCAAAACCCGCTTACTAAGAATAGTATAAAAGTATTTCTGATTTTTTTCCATGTCCCGCTCTTACTGCCTCCAAGAGGAATATAGAGATAATCTCTAAACCAAGTCGATAGCGAAATATGCCAACGTCGCCAAAACTCTGCGATGTCTCTTGAAAAGTAAGGAAAGGCAAAATTGCGTAGTAAATCTATTCCAAAAAGACGCGCTGTTCCCAAGGCAATATCTGAATACCCTGAAAAATCGCCATAGATTTGCATGGTAAAAAATAGTGCGCCCAGCACATGGGTACTTCCGGAGAAGGAGTCAGCGCTATTAAAAATGGTATTAGCATATTCAGCACATTGGTCAGCAATAACTATTTTCTTAAATAACCCCCATAAGATTTGTCGCAAACCATTGACAGCTTGGCCATAATTAAATACTCTTTTCTTCTTAATTTGTGGTAATAAATGAGTAGCTCGTTCTATCGGTCCAGCGACCAAAAGCGGAAAAAAACTTACGAATACGGCATATTCTATAAAGTTCTTTTCAGCCTTAATGCGACCTTTGTATATGTCGATCACATAGGACAAACCATGGAATGTATAAAACGAAATTCCGACAGGTAGAATTATTTTTAGTGTCCAAGGATCTACTTTTAACCCAAAATGAGTTATCGCTTCCGCAAAAGAAGCAGCGAAAAAATTATAGTATTTAAACACCGCCAAGAACCCTAAATTTACCGAAACACTGAGCCAAAACCAAAATCGTTTTTTGCTACTACTAGTGGTGTCTGACATTTTGATTCCTGTATAATAATCCAACAGGGTTGAAAAAACTAAGAGAAATAAAAATCGCCAATCCCAAAAGCCATAAAAGAAATAGCTTGAAACCAGAAGTAATAGGTTTTGAATTTTTAAACTCTTATTAGTGACAAACCAATAGAATACAAAAATTATCGGAAGAAAGAGGGCAAAGTTGAGGGAGTTAAAAAGCATGTCTACAACGCAACATTTTTGTTGGATTTCAAAAGTATTAATTTATTCTAACATAATCTTTGATACTGATTCACTTTATATTTTCATTCCAAACACAATGTCAATCCAAACATGGAATAGATAAAAAATTTTGCCTTTAATTTTATATTTCACGATTGTTGACATTTGAATGATGCATGCGTAAAGAAACTGAAAGACGAGATACATAAGGTGACAATAATTCCTAATAACTAAATTTTACTTTCAGTTTCATTTATAAACAAAGACATTCAAAAAAAGACTTTTTTTAAGGAATTGTTACTTTGAACGGATTATTTTTAGAATACTTTATTAATCAACCCGCTTTCTATATCTTTGTTTCCAATCAAAGCAAATTTATGTTACCAATTCATGTTACGAATGAATCTTCCCGACTACGAGCAGTCGTGCTAGGTTCAGCCCTTAGTAATGGCCCGACGCCAACCGCAGAAGAAGCCTACGATCCGAAATCTTTAGAACATATTTTATCGGGAACGTACCCCACCGAAGAAGATATGATTGCCGAAATGGAAGGCTTCAATCAAGTGTTTCAAAAATACGACGTCAAAGTCTATCGCCCAGAAATGATTGAAAACTACAATCAAATTTTTACGCGTGATATAGGTTTCGTGATCGAAGATACGTTTATCAAGGCCAATATACTTCCAGATCGCGAACGCGAATTGGATGCCATTCAATACATCATCGACCAAATTGATCCTAAAAAAGTAGTGCGTCCGCCAGCCGAGGTACACATAGAAGGTGGCGATGTCATCTTGTGGAATGACTATATTTTCATAGGAACTTACAAAGGAAGCGACTACAAAGATTACATCACAGCGCGCACCAATATGGAAGGTGTGAACTATATCAAACAATTATTCCCAAACAAAATCGTCAAGGAATTCGACTTGGTAAAATCTAAGATTGAAGCCAGAGACAACGCGCTGCACTTAGATTGTTGCTTTCAGCCAGTCGGAATCAATAAAGGAATCATCTACAAAAGCGGTTTCCGAGAAGAAGCGGATTATATGTATTTGGTGAAACTTTTCGGCAAAGAAAACTTATTTCACATTACAAGAGATGAGATGTACGAAATGAATTCCAACATTTTCTCCATCACCCCAGACGTGGTGGTTTCTGAAAAAAGCTTTACTCGATTGAACACTTGGTTGCGTGACAACGGATTTACCGTCGAAGAAATCTCGTACTCCGAAATTGCCAAACAAGAAGGATTGTTGCGTTGTTCTACGCTGCCGTTGATTAGAGATTAATTCTTGTTGTCGGTTGTGAGTAGTACGTTGTAAGTTGTATGTTGTGTGTTTTGATATAGCGTGAATTTAATATAAGCCAAAAATAGAAGATATGAGCAGTTATAAGGATTTAGAGATTTATACTTTGGGATTAGAGTTGTTTTATAAAGCGCATTTAGCCTCTTTAAAACTACCAAAACACGAACTGTATGAACTTGGGAGTCAGCTACGAAGATCAGCGGATTCTGTCCCAACAAATATAGTTGAAGGTTATGGCAGAAAACGATACAAAGCAGATTTTATTAAATTTCTAACCTACTCCTATGCCAGTTGTCTTGAAGCTGTATTCCATTTACAAAAAATTGCGACATTATACCCAACTATAATTGATAATGAACAAGAGTTTATCGATAAATACAATGAGTTGAGTGCCAAAATTTATAATTTTACTAAATACGTCGAACAAAACTGGAAATCCTAACTTTACAACTTACAACGTACTACTTACAACATACAACATACAACATACAACGTACAACCTACAACCCACAACTTCTAAAACATGAAACAAACCACCAATTCCATCCTCATGATTCGCCCAGTAGCGTTTCGAATGAACGAGCAAACTGCCGTCAACAACTATTATCAAAAAGTATTGGATGGCTTGTCTACCGAAACGGTCAATGCCAAAGCACAAGAAGAGTTTGATGCTTTTGTCAATAAATTACGCATGGTTGGTGTAGACGTGATCGTTGTGGAAGACACCAAAACGCCCGATACACCAGACTCGATTTTCCCAAACAATTGGATTTCTTTCCACGAAAATGGCGATGTAGCTTTATACCCAATGTTTGCCGAAAACCGACGCCACGAAAGACGCGAAGATGTCCTAGATATTTTGGAAGACCAAGGTTTTGTCATCAATAACATTATGGATTATACCTCTGCCGAAGAAGATGGTTATTTTCTTGAAGGCACGGGAAGTATTCTCTTAGATCGCCAAAATGATAAAGCCTATTGTGCTTTGTCGCCACGCGCCGACGAAGAATTATTCATCGAATTCTGCGAAGATTTTGAATATACACCGGTTATTTTTGAAGCGTTTCAAACGGTCAATGGCGAGCGAAAACTCATCTATCACACCAACGTGATGATGTGCTTAGGAGAAACCTTTGCTGTGATTTGCGCCGACTGCATCGACGACAAAAAAGAACGGAAAATGGTTTTAGATAGCTTACGAGGCGACGAAAAAGAAGTCATCCTCATCACCGAAGACCAGGTCAATAATTTCGCAGGAAATATGCTGGAAGTGAAAGGTTCAGACGACCGCAGATATTTGGTAATGAGCAAATCAGCACACCAAAGCCTAACCAAAAAACAAATTGCACAAATAGAAGAACACGTCACCATCTTAAGTTCAAGTCTCGATACCATTGAAGCTTGCGGTGGCGGTAGCGCACGCTGTATGATGGCGGAAGTTTTTCTGCCTAAAGAATAATTATTGCCACAAAGACGCAAAGAAAATAAGAAATCTTCGTGACTTTGCGTCTTCGTGGCACTACCTTACTTCAACTTATCAAAAACATAGCCCGCTTTCGTCGCGCCCCAAACTTGCTTTCCGTCTTTATCAAATCCTTGATCCCAAGACAAAATTTGTGTAGGTGTCACGGTTACTTTTGACGAGGCATAAGTTGCGCCACGCAATTCACTTGGACAAGTTTTCTCTCCCGTACTTCCGGCAAATTTGTTCTTTTCTATACGATGCAAAACAACGCCGCAACCTTGTTTGAGCTCGATATCATTTTCAGTCAATGCATCAAAGGCTTCTGGAGTAGCCCATTTGCCAATCCATTCTTTTTCGTTTTTTAAGGTGTGAATTTCACTGATGAATTCGTTTTCACCGCGCTGTGATACTTTATAAATACGAACGCGATACGGCTTGTCTTGTTTCTTAAATAAAGCTTGCTCCACATACAAATAGTGACCTTTATTTTTCCAAATCGGAACCATGCGCAACGAAATATTAAAGTAACTCGTGTCTTTCACCGATTGTTTTTCAGAAGAGTAGGTTCCTTGCATAATAGAAACCAATTCATTCAAATGGGCTTCACTTTTAGAAGCCACATTTTGGCCCGATTTACAACTTGCGATAGCTATTCCTAGTATCGCAATAAGGAATAATTTTTTCATAAAGAAGGGTGATTTTTGAGGTGTTGTTTAAGGTCGTAAAGATAAAAATTCAATAAACACAACTGTTAGTTTGCTGTTAAAACTTTGCTGGTCATTCGACCGCACTTCATTTTTTGTACTTTTGCTTTATGAAAAATAAAAAAACCTTGGTTCTGGGCGCTTCAACAAAACCAGATAGATATGCGTACAAAGCCATCGAAATGTTGGTCGATAAAGGCCATTCCACCTTGGCGATTGGTCAAAATGCGGGCGAAGTCGCTGGAATAAAAATTCAAACCAAAGCGATTCCACTCAAAAATATCGATACGGTGACCCTATACATCAATGCATTGCGCCAGCGCGATTACTACAATTACATTATCGAAACCAAGCCAAAACGCGTGATTTTTAATCCAGGCACCGAAAACCCTGAGTTATATCAACTGCTTAAAGCCAACGGAATTGGAGTAGAAGTAGCGTGCACATTAGTCCTATTGACCACCAATCAATATTAATTTTTAGGAGCTATTCCTGCTGTCCGTTGTATCTTTTGTGTCGAACGCCGCCACAAAAGGATGCCACTGCCATCAGGGCTAGGTGTTTACGTTTACAATCAGAATTTCGTTTGCGAAGTCGCTGGTTTGCTAATCATCAACAATCCCAAGAAAGTCAGCAATCCGTTGATGATGATGAGTTCATTATCAATCACATAATCACCCAAAAGTGCGGCCGAATTTTTACTAATCAAAAAGCAAATCGCAGGCGACAACACGCAGACAAACGGCACCCATTTGTCCTTCACAGTTTTCGACTTCATAAATAATCCGAATCCATACAATCCTAATAAAGGTCCATAGGTATAGGACGCGATTTTAAAAATCATACTCACGACCGACGCATCGTTAATCGCATTGAAAATCACGATGACGATAAACATCAAGAATGAAAAGGTGATATGAACAGCATGTCTTGTTTTTACAATGTTGGGTTTGTTGGCGTTCTCAGTTTTGTCCATTCCTAGAAAGTCAACGCAAAAGGAAGTAGTCAATGCAGTAAGCGCGCTATCGGTTGTGGCAAATGTCGCAGCGGTAAGTCCGAGTAGGAAAACCACCGACGGCACTATGCTCAAATGGTGAAAAGCAATTTCAGGAAAAAGCAAATCTGTTCGCGGTTTGCCTGTGATGAGGTCGTTCGGAATTTCGATGTTGTTTTGACTCGCGTAAATGTAAAGCAATGCTCCAACGCTAAGAAAGAAGATGTTGATTAAGACAAAAATTCCAGTAAAAGTGTACATGTTTTTTTGCGCATCTTCAATATGCGCGCAACTCAAATTTTTCTGCATCAAATCTTGGTCTAAGCCCACCATGGCAATGGTGACGAAGATTCCGCCTAGAATTTGTTTGATAAAATAAGTTCCTTTTAAATAATCTTCATAGAAAAATATCTTCGAGTAATTGCTGTTTTTGACTTTTTCAAAGGCTTCAAAAAACGATAAATTCAAACTGTTGCAAATAAAAATAATCGTCAAGAAAACCGAGGAAACCAAAAAGAACGTTTGCAAAGTATCGGTGATGATGATGGTTTTGAGTCCACCGCGATATGTATAAGCAAAAATCAATGCCAATGAAATTAGCACGGTCAACGCAAATGGGATGTGATAAAAATCAAAAACATAGCGCTGCAAGACAATCACCACCAAATACAATCGGAAAGATGAGCCAATCGTTCTACTTAAAAGGAAAATAAAAGCTGCCGTTTTATAACTCACGGTTCCGAGGCGTTGTTCGATGTAACTGTAAATCGAAGTCAAATTCATTCTATAATACAGCGGCAGTAACACTTTCGCAATCACTAAAAAACCAATCGCGTTACCCAACACAAACTGAAAATACTTGAATTGATTTTCCGGATTGCCCACTTCGCCAGGCACAGAAATAAAAGTCACGCCAGATAAGGCAGTTCCGATCATTCCGAATGCTACCAAATACCATTTCGAATTCTTGTTGGCTTTAAAAAAAGCATCATTGCCACTATTTTTTTTGCTCGTATAATGCGAAATAATAAAGAGCAGACCGAAGTAAACGGTGATGAGCGACAGAATGGCAAATGGAGTCATGGTTCTAATTTTATGATGCCAAAATACACAAATTATCTTCAAATTTTCAAATTATCTAATTTTCAAATTGACTACCTTTACGCCCATGGAATTTTCTTCAAAATTATTAGAAAAAGCGGTCAACGAAATGGCGCAATTACCAGGAATTGGCAAGCGAACTGCTTTGCGATTGGTTTTGCATTTACTCAAACAACCCACAGAAAAGACACGCTTCTTGAGTGACGCATTAACCATGATGCGAGAGGAAGTCAAGTTTTGCAACAGTTGTCATAATATTTCCGATCTCGAACTGTGTGAAATTTGTTCCAACGCCAATCGGAATCACAAAATTATTTGTGTTGTAGAAGATATTCGCGACGTCATGGCTATTGAAAACACGCAACAGTTCAAAGGGATTTATCATGTTTTAGGGGGTAAAATTTCTCCGATTGATGGTGTCGGACCAAGTCAACTCAACATTTCTACTTTGGTTGATAAGGTGAAGACCGGAACAATACAAGAACTCATATTTGCACTTAGCTCAACCATGGAAGGCGACACGACTAATTTTTTCATCTACAAACAAATTAAAGATTACAATATAATAACCTCTACGATAGCGCGCGGAATAGCGGTCGGTGACGAATTGGAATATGCCGACGAAGTCACTTTAGGTCGCAGTATTCTGCAACGAATTCCATTAGAAATTTCCTTCAAAAACAATTAACTATTTTGTTGCCTCGTTTTTTTGTAATTCTAAATGAAAAACTATCTTTGTTTGCAAAATTTTTTTAAGAAAATGAATAAGAAATTACTGTTCCTTTTGATTGTTATCGGACTATTTTTTGGGTCCTGTGTGCCAATTAAGAACTTGATATATTTACAAAACAAAGACAAATCACAGACGTCAACCGTAGTAAATCCCATAAATGCATTGCCGTACCGTCTTCAAATCAATGATGTGGTCAGTATTTCAATAAAAGCGAACGATCCCAAACTTGTTCAAATTTTCAAGCCTGACAATAGTCCCAATGAAATGGGAAAAAATGATCAGTCTCTTTATTTTGAAGGATTTACAGTAGATGATCATGGCAATATAAGAATGCCTTTATTAGAGGAATTGAATGTCGTAGGTCTTACTTTAGAAGAAGTTCGACTCAAGATTGAGAAGCGATTGTTGGATGATTACTTTAATAAAGAGGCGAGTATCTTTGTTTCGGTTAAGTTAGGTGGTTTACGTTATACAGTCAATGGTGAAATAAACCTGCCTGGGACAAAGACGCTATACCAAGAGAAGCTAACTATTATGGAAGCCATCGCTAATTCTGGAGATATTACGGTTACGGGTGATCGAAAAGATGTAGTTGTCTTGAGACAAACGCCTGCTGGAACAGAAATGCACACAATCGATTTGACAGATATCAAAGCGATGCAGTCACCTTACTACTACATACAATCAAATGACTATATTTATATTAAACCACTGAAACAAAAATCTTGGGGTACGGGAAGGACAGGTGTAGAGTCTCTCACTACTGTAGTTTCGGTTCTTACACTGCTACTCACAACTTTTATTATTTTAAGAAACTAAAACAGGCATGACAGATAACAAAGATTTTTCGTTTTTTGAAAGCCAAAATAGCTTTGATTTTAAAGGATTCGTAATTAAGATTACCAGTTATTGGAAGTGGTTTTTATTGAGCTTAATTATCACTTTTACAATAGCATATCAAGTCAATTTGAGGAAAGAAAAGGTCTATGAAATGCAAACTTCTATTGCTATAAAAGAAGAGAACAATCCTTTTTTTACTTCTACAACGAGTTTGGTTTTTAACTGGGGAGGCACCTCTGACCAAGTGCAAAATATATTGAATACCCTAAAATCGAGATCTCACAACGAGTTGGTTGTTGAAAAACTCAAGTACTATGTTGATTATGTCAAAAAGGGAAAGTACAATTATCAAGATGTATATGGAAGTATTCCTTTTTACATTTCGTTCGATAAGAATAGCAAACAGCTTTTTAATAGCTTGATAAATATTAAGTTTATTAGTGATTCAGAATATGAAATGCGATTGTCTTTTGACGGAAAAAGTGCGCCGCTAGTCAATTATTTTGATAATAGTAAGAGTGAAATTTCTGTTGTTCCGGGTGAATTTGTGAAGAGATATAAGGTTGGGCAGCAAGTAAATCTACCATTTTTGAAGTTTCGACTTGAACTAACGCCAAATCCTGGGTACTATAAAGGTAATGACTACTACTTTCGATTTAATGAGTTTGATGAGGTGGTGGCAAGATATCAAGCGATTAAAGTAGATATTGATAACAAGGCGCCTTCCATATTACGGTTAAGTTTGCAAGGAACAAATAAGGCGAGAATGGTCGACTATTTGAATGCAACGGTCAAAATGTTGATTAGCGTTCAGTTGGAAAGAAAAAACCAGTTCGCAACAAATACGATTTCCTTTATTGACAGTACTTTAGTCTCAATGGGTAAAGAACTTAAAGAAACTGGAGATGCTTTGAAAGCCTTTCATCAGAATAAAGATGTTTTATCAATTCAAGATGAAGGGTCGGGAATTTCTGGTCAATTATTAGAGCTAGAAGTTCAAAGAGACGCCATCAACAGAAAAATTTCCTATTATAATACGCTAAAAACATATTTGAAAAACAGTATGGATTATTCTAAACTTCCTGCTCCAACTGTGGCAGGAATTGACGATCCTAATATTTTAATTAATGTTTCTAAATTAATTGAATTTTCAACCAAGCGATCTGAATTGGCGTACTCAGTCAAAAGTGAGAAGATTTTTAGAGATTTTGATATTCAAATGGAATCTATAAAGAGAGTACTCTTAGAGAATATCAATTCTGTTAGTGTTGGTTTAAAATACGATCTTATCCAAATCAATAATAAGATTAATGGCGTGGAGAGTAACATCAAAAAACTCCCTGAAGAGAAGCAAGAGTATTTGAAAATCGTGCGAAAATATGATTTGAGCGATAATATTTACAATACTTTTCTTCAAAAAAGAAACGAGGCCGAAATTGTGAAGGCAGCCAATTTATCAGACATTCACTTTATCGATTCAGCTAAAGATACTGGCGGTGGGTTGATCGGACCAAATACAAGCGTCAATTATGTCTTAGCTAGTTTTCTCGGCTTAATAATTCCGTTAATCATTGTGTTTATTGTGTTTTTCTTAGAAAACTCTATTCTCAATACAGAAGATATCGGTAAGTTGACGTCAATACCAATTATAGGTGTCGTTGGAATTAAGCATTCAAATACAAACCTTTCGGTATTTGAGCGTCCAAAATCAGCCTTGTCAGAATCCTTTAGAACTATTCGGTCTTCGTTGCAGTTCTTATACAAAAAATATGACATTTCGGGGTCAAAAACATTAATGCTTACCTCGTCAATTAGCGGTGAAGGGAAAACGTTCTGTTCGTTAAATTTGGCAACAGTGTTCGCCTTGAGCGAGAAGAAGACAGTGATTGTAGGTATGGATTTGCGTAAACCTAGGATTTTTGAAGATTTCAATATCAAGAATGAAATAGGTGCCGTAAATTACCTCATTGGACAAAAAACCATTGATGAAGTTATTCAAAAAACACATATTCCGTACTTGGATGTTATTACTTCCGGGCCAATTCCTCCGAATCCTTCAGAGATTATTATCGGAGAAAGTATGAGAGAGTTTATGCGCATTCTTAAATTGAAATATGACTATATCATTCTTGATACGCCGCCAGTCGGATTGGTATCGGACGCCATTGAGTTGGCTGAGTATGTAGATTTGACACTCTATATTATGCGTCAGAATTACACAAAAAAGGATATGATTACTTTATTGAATAATAGAATCAAACGTGGCGAATTGGAAAATATTAGTATCATCTTCAACGGTTTCCAAAATAAGGCGAAGTATGGAACTGGCTATGGCTATGGCTATGGCTATGGCTACGGCTACGGCTACGGAAATTACGGAAACGGTTATCATGAGAGTGAGAAACCAAATGGCATCTGGGAAAAAATAAAAGCATTCACAAACAAAATATAATCATAACTAGAGTGTAGTAAATGGAAAGTTCTTCAAAACATAAAATTCTAATTACTGGCGGTGCTGGCTTTATAGGTTCGAACTTGTGTGAGTATTTTATTGGTAAAGGTCATGAGGTTGTTTGCTTGGACAATTTCGCTACAGGGCATCGACATAATTTAGAGGCACTGATCTCCCATCCAAATTTTACTTTGATAGAAGCGGATATTCGGAATTTACTTGACTGCGAAAAGGCAGTTGAAGGTTGCGACTACGTGTTGCATCAGGCTGCGTTAGGTTCTGTTCCTCGCTCTATTAATGATCCAATCACGACTAATGACGTAAATATTTCCGGATTTCTAAACATGCTACAGGCATCTCGTGATGCAAAGGTCAAGAGGTTTATTTATGCTGCAAGTTCATCAACTTACGGTGATTCAGTAGCAGTTCCAAAAGTGGAGGATACGATTGGGAAACCACTTTCGCCTTATGCAATTACAAAATATGTCAATGAATTATATGCTGATATTTTCAGCAAAACCTATGGGATGGAAACCATTGGATTGCGGTATTTTAATGTTTTTGGAAGAAAGCAAGATCCAAATGGCGCCTATGCAGCGGTAATTCCGAAATTTGTAATGCAATTAATAAATCACGAGAGTCCCGTTATAAATGGTGATGGAAATTATTCACGGGACTTTACTTATATAGACAATATCATTCAAATTAATGAGTTGGCCATGTTGACGCATAATAAAGAAGCGGTCAATACAGTGTATAATGCGGCATTTGGCGACAGAACAACGCTAAATGATCTGGTTCGTTACCTCAAAGTGTCATTGGCTAACTTTGATCCGAAAATTGCGAACGTTCCCATTATTCACGGGCCAAATAGAGCTGGAGATATTCCGCATTCATTAGCAAGCATTTCAAAGGCCCAAGATTTCTTGGGATATGCGCCCAAATTTTCAATGCAGGAAGGTCTACAGGAAGCAGTACAATGGTATTGGGATAATCTAAAGTAGTTACAAAATAAATTTATTTAAAATGAAAATAGCAGTTGTTGGATTAGGATATGTTGGTTTGCCTTTAGCGCGACTTTTTGCGACAAAGTATTGCGTGGTCGGGTTTGATATTAATCAAAAAAGGGTTGACGAATTAAACGATGGAATAGATAGTACACTAGAAATTGATGCGCCATTATTGCAATCGGTTCTATTAAAAGAGCCGACTAGCAATGCAACTGGTTTGCTATGTTCTACTAATATTGAACACATAAGAGATTGCAACTATTATATAGTGACAGTACCTACGCCTGTTGATAAGAACAATAGACCAGACTTGACCCCTTTATATAAATCAAGCGAAACGGTTGCTAAAGTACTGAAGAAGGGTGATATTGTTATCTATGAATCGACGGTGTATCCTGGAGTTACTGAAGATGAATGTGTTCCTGTTTTAGAGAAAATAAGTGGACTGAAATTCAATGTTGATTTTTTTGCGGGTTATTCTCCTGAAAGAATTAATCCTGGGGATAAATTACATACAGTAGAAAAAATACTCAAAGTAACTGCTGGATCAACCCCAGAAGTTGGCGTCAAAGTAAATGATTTATATAAATCTGTAATTACCGCAGGAACGCATTTAGCACCTACAATTAAAGTAGCTGAAGCGGCTAAAGTTATCGAAAATTCTCAGCGCGATATTAATATTGCGTTTGTAAATGAATTGTCGAAAATTTTCAACATCCTCAATATTGATACGCATGCAGTCCTCGAAGCTGCTGGAACAAAATGGAATTTCTTGCCATTTAAACCAGGACTTGTTGGAGGGCATTGCATTGGTGTAGATCCTTATTACTTGGCTCAAAAAGCGCAAGAAATGGGGTACCATCCTGAAATAATATTAGCAGGACGACGATTGAATGACAGTATGGGCGAGTATGTAGCGTCTCAAGTTGTTAAGTTGATGATTAAAAAAGGTGTCGTTGTCAATGGCGCACAGTTGCTTATGCTAGGAATTACCTTTAAAGAGAATTGCCCTGACGTAAGAAACACCAAAATTGTTGATGTTATTGCTGCGCTGTCAGAATACGGAATTAAAGTTAGCATTTATGATCCTTGGGCAAATCCTGCAGAGGTTGCACACGAGTATGGTTTAGTTACAACTACTGAATTGCCAAGTACTAAGTTTGACGCAATCGTTCTTGGTGTTTCACATGATTCTTTTACTTCTATTGATTTCAATGCGATTAAGAATGACAATTCGGTTTTGTATGATGTAAAAGGAGTGTTGGGAGAACAGGCAGATGGCAAATTATAAATAAGTGAACTGAATCTTTGGCTATGAAAATAAATTCAATTTGTTGTATTGGGGCAGGATATGTTGGAGGTCCAACAATGGCAATTATAGCGCAAAAATGTCCACATATAAAAGTTACTGTTGTTGATTTAAATGAAGAGAGAATAGCCGCTTGGAACGATCCTGATGTAAATAATATTCCTATCTATGAGCCTGGTTTGAGTGAATTGGTTGCCGAAGCAAGAGGAAGAAACTTGTTTTTTTCAACCGAGGTTGAAAAAGCAATTGACGAAGCGCAAATGATTTTCATTTCAGTCAATACACCTACCAAGACCTATGGTTTAGGGAAGGGAATGGCTGCTGATTTGAAGTATATCGAACTTTGTGCTCGGCAAATTGCCAATGTGGCGAAGGACAATAAAATTGTAGTTGAAAAGTCTACTTTACCAGTAAGAACCGCGGAGGCAATAAAGAGTATTTTGGATAATACCGGAAACGGTGTGCAGTTTCAAATTCTTTCAAATCCTGAATTTCTAGCGGAAGGTACTGCAGTGCAAGATTTGCAAAACCCAGATCGCGTTCTTATTGGCGGAAATACTTCCAAGGAAGGTGAAGAAGCAATAAAAGCTTTGGTTGAAGTTTATGAAAATTGGGTTCCATCCGAAAATATATTAACAACAAATTTGTGGTCATCTGAATTATCAAAATTGACTGCCAATGCTTTTTTGGCGCAGCGGGTGTCATCGATAAACGCTATGTCGGAGTTGTGTGAAAAAACAGGAGCGAATGTCGATGAAGTAGCAAAGGCTATTGGCATGGATAGCCGAATTGGCTCAAAATTTCTAAAATCTTCCGTAGGATTTGGTGGTTCTTGTTTTCAAAAGGATATTTTAAATTTAGTATATATCGCCAAGTCTTATGGCTTACATGAAGTCGCAGACTATTGGGAGCAAGTGGTGATTATGAACGACCACCAAAAGAGGCGGTTCGCGGGAAATATAGTTCACACGCTTTATAATACTGTTGCAGGAAAGAAAATTACTTTTTTGGGATGGGCTTTTAAGAAGGATACCAATGACACAAGAGAATCAGCTGCAATTAATGTTGCTGAATATTTGCTACATGAACAGGCGAAAATTGCGGTATTTGATCCAAAAGTGAAAAGAAAACAGATTATTGTCGATTTGAATTACCTAGAAACGCTAAGCGCAGTTGCTGTAGAAAATGCCGTTGAATCTTTTGAAGATCCATATGAAGCATGCAAAGAGGCACACGCTATTGCTATTTTAACAGAATGGGATGTGTTTAAGGAATATGATTGGCAAAGAATTTATGATAATATGCAAAAACCAGCCTTTATTTTTGATGGTAGAAATATTTTAGATGCCAAGAAGATGATTTCAATTGGTTTTAATTTTAGTGCTGTCGGTTCCTCCCATTAGACTCAATCTTATCCTTAATTCTTGTTTTTTTAGTTACAATTTCTTTACACTTCGTTGCTAGATTTAAGTCAAATTTGAAAAAATAAATTAACTTTATAATTTTTAAATAAAAACGAGTACTTTTGTTACTCGTTATTTTAAAATGTATTTCATGCTTGAATCATTAATAACTTCAAAAACACGCCTTCGAATATTAGTAAAGTTTTTTATTAACGTTGCCAATAATGGGTATTTGAGAGGATTGGCGGAAGAACTTAATGAATCTACGAATTCCATTCGAAAGGAATTGAATAATCTCCTTGATGCTGGGTATCTTGAAAAAGAGTCCATACAAAATAGGATTATTTATAAGGCCAATACAAAGCACCCTCTATTTTCCGTATTACAAAAAATTGTTCGCCAACACATTGGCCTAGATGCTATCGTGGAAATGATTTTGCAGCGTATGGGACAAGTAGAGCGCGTCGTTATCATTGGCGATTACGCAAAAGGTATTGATAGCGGGACGATTCAAGTTATATTAGTTGGAAGCGACCTCAATGCGGACTATATTGAGCAGCTGGTCATCAAGATTGAAAAAGAGATAAAACGGAAAGTCCGATTGCAAATTACTTCGAAACATGATGGAGAAGGCTTAATCATCTATGACACAATTTAATTGATGATGCTATGCCTTGGTACGTAATATATACAAAACCTAAGAATGAAAAGAAAGTTGCAGATCGTTTAGAACAAATTGGAATTGAGGTGTTTTGTCCTTTGGTAACGGTTGTAAAACAATGGTCCGACCGAAAGAAAAAAGTGCAAATTCCATTATTCAGTTCTTACGTTTTTGTATTTATTGAGGAAAAAGATCGGGAAAAGGTTTTTCAAGTACAAGGTGTTGTTCGCTTTTTATTTTGGTTAGGAAAGCCAGCGATGGTGCGTGAGGATGAGATTGCAGCGTTAAAGGAAGGATTGAAAGAGACGATGGTTTCGTATGAAGTAAGAGGCATAAAAGTAGGGGATTTGGTTCCAATTCCAAGCGGACCATTTCATGGAAAAGAAGGCGTAATAAAGCAGATAAGTAAAAATAGTCTACAATTAGTTCTTACTGAATTAGGAGTTTTGATAACGCTGAACAGAGAAGATAGACAGTAGTATATTATATTATTGTAGACGTGTTCATTAGTTTCATTTTATGGGACTGATGGGGCGAAGCCGTGAAAAAATTATAGCTATTTATATAGAATTATGAAGAAAGTGCTTATTACCGGAGGGGCTGGATTTATTGGTTCACATGTAGTGAGAAGGATGGTAAATACCTATCCAGACTATCATGTTTTTAATTTGGATGCATTAACTTATGCGGGTAACCTCGAAAATATTGCGGATATCCAAGATAAACCGAATTACGAATTTATTAAGGGTGACATCGTTGATGCCGATTTTATTACTGAACTTTTTCAAAAGCATCAGTTTGACGGTGTTATACATTTGGCCGCCGAATCTCATGTCGATCGATCGATAACGGATCCGTTATCTTTTGTCAAGACCAATGTCATTGGGACCATGAATTTGTTAAATGCAGCAAAATCAATTTGGCAAAACAATTACGAAGGAAAGCGTTTTTACCATGTGAGTACAGATGAAGTCTATGGTTCGCTTGGCGCAACCGGATTGTTTACCGAAACTACAGCCTATGATCCGAATTCTCCTTACTCAGCGTCGAAGGCAAGTTCTGATCATTTCGTTCGTGCGTATGGAGAAACGTACGGCTTACCATACGTCATCACCAATTGCTCGAACAATTATGGACCGAATCATTTTCCAGAGAAATTGATTCCACTTCTAATTAATAATATTCTTCAAAACAAACCATTGCCAGTATATGGCGACGGAAAATATACCCGAGATTGGCTTTATGTTTTAGATCATGCAATTGCAATCGACCTGGTTTTTCATCAAGGTAAAAACCACGAAACATACAATATCGGCGGTTTTAACGAATGGCAAAACATCGATCTGGTAAAACTACTTTGTCAGAAAATGGATGAAAAAATAGGACGTGAAAAAGGAAGTTCAGAGCAATTAATTACGTTTGTAAAAGATCGACCAGGCCATGATTTGCGTTACGCTATTGATGCTTCCAAAATCAATAAAGAATTAGGTTGGCGACCTTCTGTTACATTTGAAGAAGGATTGTCAGAAACCATCGATTGGTATCTCAACAACAGAACTTGGTTAGATAATGTGACCAGTGGTAATTATCAAAATTATTACGAAAAACAATATCATTAAACGAGATAGTGAATTCACTAATAAAGAGTGCAATGGAACTAAAACCAGATTTTTCGAAACCACAAATACTACAACTTCCTAGAATTACGGATGTGCGTGGTAACTTATCTTTTTTGCAAAATGAAGATCAGATTCCTTTTAAAATTAAGCGTGTTTTCTGGATTTACGATGTTCCTGGTGGAGAAACACGTGGGGGTCATGCTTTTAAAACCCAACAGGAATTAATAATTGTGATTAGCGGAAGTATTGATATTGTTGTTGTAGATAGAAACGGTATCGAAACGAAGTTTTGTCTTAACAGATCGTATTCGGGATTGTATATTCCGCCGATGCATTGGCGACATTTAGAGAATTTTTCTACGAATTCTGTTTCGGTGCATCTCTCCAGCTCTGATTTTTCAGAATCCGACTACATCAGAAATTTCAACGAATTTACAGAGGCTAAATAAGAGTTTATGAGAAATTCTACCGTATTTGATTGTTCACTAATTACTTTACCGATAAATCACCAAGCTAACGGAAATTTAACTTCCGTTACTAATAACATTCAAGTGCCATTCGATGTCAAAAGAGTGTACTATCTCTATGATGTGCCAGGAGGATTTAGCCGTGGTGGTCATGGTCATTTAGAATTACAACAACTCATAGTTGCCTTAAGTGGTAGTTTTGATATCACTGTCGATGATGGAAACGTAAAGCGAACATTTCACCTTTCACGTCCCAATGTTGGATTGTATATGCCTTCAGGATTATGGAGAGAATTAGACAATTTCTCTAGTGGATCTATTTGCTTTGTTTTGGCATCCATCGAATATGATGAAAAAGATTATTTTAGAGATTATGACAAATTTGTTGCATGGAAGTCGTTGAAGTAAATGCTCAATCTTATTTCGACGCTTTTCCTAATCCGTCGCATGTTTTTAATTCAATGGACTTTAATGCGTTGAATGAGTCAAAATGCGATGCGGTTTATTATTTGCTTTTTAGAGATACCAAAGTGCGAATGGGAATTATTTTTGGCGTTCGGAACAACATATTGACTTCGCCATTTTCAGCACCATTTGGTGGGTTTGAGGCAACCAGTCTAGACATACGTTTACAGCAAATAGACGCCGCATTACAAGCGTTAGAAGCGTGGGCGACAACTAAGAATTTTGACGCCATTCGAATTGTTTTTCCTTCTTTTTTCTATAATTCAAATCTGCTCAATAAACTGTGTAATTGCTTGTCTAGATTTTCCTATGAAAGAAAAAATGTAGATCTAAATTATCATTTCCAAACTTCCAAGCTAGATGAAAATTATACTAAGAATATATGGTATAATGCCCAGAAAAATCTAAAAAGAAGCAACGAAAAAGGATTGACTTTCGAAAAATTAGAGGGTAAAGACGGTGAACAAGCCTACAGAATTATAGAGGCGAACAGAATTGCACGCGGCTTTCCATTAAGAATGACTTGGGAACAAATTGCGGAAACTGGGAAGCTCATCGACATCGACTTCTTTATTGTAAAGAAAGATCAAATTGATATCGGTGCCGCAGTTGTATTTCATGTGGCAAAGGAAATTGTTCAAGTGGTTTATTGGGGTGATTTACCCGAATACTCAGAATGTAAAACCATGAATTTTATTTCCTTCCATGTTTTTCAGTATTATAAAAATAGCGGCATAGAAATCGTTGATATTGGTCCCTCATCGGAGCATTCCATTCCAAATTACGGTTTGTGCGAATTCAAAGAAAGTATTGGGTGTGACATCCTTATCAAGACCGAGTTTTATAAAAAATTGGCACCTCAAACGAACCAACCAATCAAGACTGAAGCCATTGGAAACGGTACGTCGTTGCTAAATGTAGACGCTGCGGCTTACCAGTATTATTTTTCCCATGATCCAAATCCGTTTGTATCAGAGAAGTTTATTAGCTTAAATGCGCATAAAGTAGATCGAATTGTGCGGTTGATTCCAATTGCAGATAAAGTACATATTGGTCTGGTTGCTGGTATAAAAGACGGCGTTTTAAAGGCTCCATTTTCCGCTCCATTCGCAGGATTCCATTGCAAAGGCGAAAATATTTATACCTCGGTAATTGAATCATTTTTGCAAGATTTGATTGTATATGCACAATCCGAAAATATCAAGGAAATGGATATTACATTGGCTCCAGATATTTATTGTCCACGTTCTAATGCGAAAATTGTAAATGCCATGACGCGTCTTGGGTTTCACATGCAATTTCCAGAGATTTTTAATTGCGTAGAGCTGTTGTCATTTGATAAAGTGTATACACATAATGCGAGCCGGACCTACTACAATCAAGCAGTCAAGAAGCATTTAACTTTCTGTGACGCAACTACGTTACTAGAGAAAGAAGCGGTATTTAACATAATCGTCGAGAATAGAGCTAGAATGGGCAGACCAATTTATATGTCGTTTGATGATATTATGAAGACAAGTAGCATCTTTCCTACCGATTTCTTTCAAGTGTTGAATGCGGACAGAGCGGTGGTAGCGGGTGCCATAATGTATCGTGCCCATGAAAAAATTGTTTATGCGCTTTTTTGGGGAGATGCAGTCGAAGGAAGAGGAGATCGCGCGATGGATTTTCTAATTTTTAATTTATGGGATTATTATAAATCTGCTGGCTTTACGTATATTGATTTAGGAATCTCCACCGAGGCCGGACACCCAAATGAGGGTTTACTTCGATTTAAGGAAACACATGAATGTACTTCGTCTTTGCGCTATACATTTCAATGGAAGTCACCAGAAAGCATCCAAAATTAAATTATTATGTTTGTTCTCAATCCTGATCCTTATAGTTTACCGACCTATCGAATTGGTCCTTTTAAGACCGATGATGTTGGTAACAATGCAAAGCTGTCGAGTGATGATTTTGCCTTTCATTATTTCAACAATCGATTTGGGGCAGGCAAATGGCAATACACCTTCAACGGACGAGAAGCCATTCAAATAGCGTTAGAAAAATACAATCTGCAATCCACAGATTTGGTAACGATTCTAACGACCTCACAGAATTTTTACATCAGCTCTTGTGTAACCAAAGAAATCGAGTCCTTTTGCCAATGGAATCGTGAAATTGTTCCAGAAACAAAACTAATTTTTGTCAACCACGAATTTGGTTATCCTTATCCAGAAATGGAAAAATTAGTCGCAACAGGATTACCAATAATCGAAGATTGTTGCACCACTTTCTTCAGCCAAGATCAATTTGGTAAATTAGGTCAATACAGTGATTTTTCTGTATTTAGTTTTCCGAAATTCCTGCCGCTTCAAATCGGAGGTTTATTGGTAAATAATGCGGATGTTGCCGTAAAGGAAAGTCAACGACTGAATGAAAAAGAACTTGTCTACATTCAAAATGTGCTTTCGTATTATTTGAGGAAAGATGAAGCCATCTTGAAGACTAGAAAGGAAAATTGGGATTACGCGATTGCTAAGTTCTCCAAATTTGGACTGACACCAAGATTTCAACATAACGCAATGACGGTTCCCTCAGCACTGGTTTTACAAAATAATGGCACTATAAAAGATCTGAATCAATTCAAAACTTTCTTATATAATCACGGCATCCAAAACAGTGTTTTTTATGGAGAGGATGCTTTTTTTATTCCAGTACACCAGAATTTGACCTTTGCCGACCTCGATTATTTTTATGAAGTTATTCAATTTTATATCCAAAACTAAAAAGCCAATTGTATGCACGATCACAATGATTATCAACTAAACTATCAAAAACTTTCTTTTGAAGACAAGTTGAGAAAATACCGCATGGAATACGTTGCGGACTACTTGCATACCATCAAAGCAAATAAAATCTTAGAAATTGGATGTGGGAATGATCCAATTCATTTCTATTTCAATGATTTTGAAGTTTTAGATCTTATTGAGCCAGGAAAGTATTTCTATGAATTTACAAAAGGTAAGATAGAAAATGATCTTAGAATCACCATTCAAAATTGCTTTTTAGAAGAAGCGAATTTAAGGGATGGGTATGATGTGATTATTATTGGTGGATTTCTTCATGAAATTGATAATCCAGAAGAAGTATTAGCGGCTGTGAAAAATGTTGCTAATTCAGAAACAATTGTGATCACATACGTTCCTAATGCGAATTCTTTTCATAGAATTTTGGCGTTAGAATCGGGATTAATTAAATCCAATTACGAGTTTTCCGAAAATGACAGGGCGTTCGGGAGACGTAATGTTTTTAATCTTGAATCCATCCAATTCTTGTTTAAACAAAGTGGTTTTGCTACCATAAAAAGCGACACGTATTTCATCAAACCCTTTACCCACGGCCAAATGAATGAACTCATGGAATCTTCATTTCTTACAGAAGAACTACTGACAGGTTTTTTCAAAATGAGCCAATACATCCCGAATATGGGTTGTGAGATTTTTTTGTCAGCGCAAATTTCAAAATAAATAATTGTCATCCATTGGTTGACAGAAGCACAAGGCGAAATATATAGAACACACAAACGAAGCGTATGCATATTTCAAACATCCAGTTAGGTAAAAATGTCCAAATTGAAATTGACTCGAACGTCAATAACATCAAAATAGGCGACAATACTAGGATTGCAAATCGAGTTAAGATTTTTGGCTCTGAAACGGACATTCTAGAAATCGGACAAAATAGTTATGTTGGTTTGAATTCCTTTATTGAAGGGTTTAATTCAAAAGTTGTCATTGGAGATCATGTGAGTATTGCTCCCAATGTCAGTATTATCTCGGGTTCAGGACCCAATGCCTCGCCAGCCATGCAGAAGGTTTTCGGTAATGCTCGAGGTGCCATAACCATTGGTGATCACACCTGGATTGGCGGAAATGCTATCATCATGCCTGCTGTGACGCTTGGGAAATATTGCGTGGTTGCCGCTGGTAGCTTTGTAAACAAATCATTTCCGGATTACTCCATAGTGGGAGGAACGCCAGCCAAACTTATTAGAACATTAACTCCAAGTGAAATAGAAATACTACACTCCAATGATTAAATTTTTAGATCTTCAAAAAATAAATGCACAATATGCGACCGAACTGAAGCAAGCCGCTGCTGAAGTGATTGATTCTGGTTGGTTCTTAATGGGCGAAAAACTTTCAAATTTTGAAAAAGAATTGGCGCAATATGTTGGTGCGACTCATGCCATAGGTGTTGCAAACGGATTGGACGCGTTGCGCTTAATATTGAATGCCTATATAGAATTAGGTGTGATGTCGGAGGGCGATGAAGTCATCGTTCCAGCCAACACCTATATCGCGTCGCTTTTAGCAATATCAGACAACAATTTGACACCAGTTTTGGTCGAACCAAACAGCCATAGTTTTAATCTTGATATCGATTTGATTCAAAAACATATCACACCAAAGACCAAAGCGATCATGGTCGTCCATTTATACGGTCAAGTTTGTTGGAGTGATGATTTGGTGGCTTTGGCAAAGAAGCATAATCTAAAAATCATCGAAGACAATGCGCAAGCCATCGGAGCAGAATGGAATGGAATCAAAACTGGGAATTTAGGTGATGCCGCTGGTTTTAGTTTTTATCCAGGCAAGAATTTAGGAGCTTTGGGAGATGCTGGAGCAGTTACTACTAGCGATCCTATTTTGGCTGAACAAGTTCGAGCACTGGGAAATTACGGTAGCAAGAAGAAATATGTCAACGAATATCAAGGTTTAAACAGTCGACTAGATGAAATTCAAGCAGCCTTCTTGAGCGTCAAATTAAAACATATTGATCGTGAAAATCGATATCGCAGACAGTTGGCATCTTTATATTTAAACGGTATTTCTAATCCAAAGATTCAGTTGCCGGTGCCGAATAATGGCAATTTTAAGCATGAAAACAATACCGAGCACGTTTGGCATTTGTTTGTAATTCGAACTGCAAAACGCGATGAATTACAAAACTACTTGACGGAGAATGGGATACAAACACTCATTCATTACCCAATTCCACCCAATAAGCAATTGGCTTATGCAGCGATGAATCATCTCGATTTCCCGATTACCAATGCTATTCATAATGAAGTTTTGAGTTTGCCAATTAGTCCAGTGACGACAATCGAAGAAGTGCAAAAAGTCATTGAAGCCTTAAACAATTTTTAATAGCAATTGACCACAAAAGCAACCAATTATAAATCAATCTTTAAGGCTACTTCGATCTTCGGAGGTGTTCAGGTTTTTAATATCTTGATTACACTGATCCGCGGGAAGGCAGTTGCTATCCTCATCGGCACGGCAGGAATGGGATTGAATGGTTTATTTTTGTCTGGGTTAAATCTAATAAAATCTATTTCATCGTTAGGAATTACAGAAAGTGCTGTTCGCGATATTTCGAAGGCGCATGCTAGTGACGATGCCGCTCAAATTGGGAGAACGTTTACGGTATTTAGGCGTTGGATATGGATTACTGCGGCGTTTGGAATTGCCATTACGATTTGTTTTTCGCCATTGTTGAGTCAATTTTCTTTTAATTCCTACGAACATACTATCGATTATATTTGGCTCTCCATCACTTTTGTTTTTGGAGCGCTAACGGGCGGAATCTACACTTTATTGAGAGGAACCAGACAACTCAAATATCTGGCACAAGCCAATATTTTTGGCGGTGTTGTTGGCCTAGTTGTGGCTTTGCCTATTTTTTATTTTTATGGAATCAAAGGCGTAGTTCCAGCAATTATCATTACCGCTTTTGCGAATTATTTGGTTTCGTTGTATTTCAGAAAGAGAATACATTTTGCTCCAATAGCTATCGATTGGAGAGAAACGCTAGAATTAGGGAAACCCATGGTGAGGTTGGGCATCAGTCTAACGTTGATTAATTTACTGGCGGCTTTCGTTGCCTTTGTGTTAAGTGCATTTATTTCGAAGACGGGAAGTTTATCTGATGTTGGACTTTACAATGCCGGTCTCGCCATCGTTGATGGTTACGTCGGGATGGTTTTTACAGCGATGGCAACCGACTATTTTCCGCGTCTGTCTGGAGTTATTAGCGATGAGAGCAAATGGAAACAATTGGTCAATGAGCAAGCAGAGTTAGTTTTAATCATATTAAGTATGGTTCTGGTACTCTTAATCTCAACCACACCAATCTTAATTCGAATTTTATTGAGTAAAGAGTTCTTGTCAGCACAAGACTTTATTTTATGGGCGGTATTAGCCATTCCGCTAAAAGGAGTGACTTGGGTTTTAGGGTTTATTATTCTGGCAAAAGGTGACAATAAACTCTTTTTGATTGTTGAAACCTTCTCTAACTTATTAGTATTATCGATAAACCTTTTATTTTATTATTATTTTGGTTTGACGGGATTAGGTATCTCATTAATGATTAGCTATGCCATAGTAACAACGATTATATTAGCCATTATAAAATCTAAATATGATTTTCAGTTTTTCAAAGCGGTTTATGTAATATTTTTTATTTCAATGATTTCGTTGTCGCTATGTATAGCAAGCATCTACGGGTTGGGTTATCCAAACGCCTATTTTGTGGAGGCTTTAATCGTAATTGCTACTTGCACCTATAGTTTATACGAACTAAACAAAAGGATGAATTTGAAAGAGATTGTTGCAAAATTTAAGTCTAAAATTAGCAAGAAATGAGTTTAAAGAGAATTTCAATTATTTTCCTAAATGTCATGAAATTGTCGTTAAAGCTCAATTTGTGGAGTACTATCTATTTTAATTTTAAAGTATTGCCTTTTCGTCAAGCCTTAAAACTTCCCTTTCACTTTTTTGGAAAAACTGATTTTGCTAACCTTAGCGGAGAATTTATTATTGAAGCCAAAGAACTTCATTTCGGAATGATTGTATTTGGAGGGAAGCACGAGGTTGTTATTTCATCTAATGTTCCAACGCGGATTTTTAATTCTGGAATTATCAAATTCAAATCGGAGGCAAAGTTTGCTCGAGGTATAAACATAATGGTCTGGAATCATGGTCTGCTTTCCTTTGGAGATCATTTTTCCATTGGAAGTTTGAGCAGAATCATTTGCTTTCGAAGAATGAATTTTGGAAATCATGTTTTGATTTCTTGGGAATGCCAGTTCTTCGATACCGATTTTCATTTTATTAAAGAGCAAAATCTTGGCATTAAAGACAATTGTGGAGAAGTTCATATTGAAGACGAATCATGGATCGGCGCACGTTCAACGATTTTAAAGAATGCAACTCTTCCAAAAAAGTCAATTGTTGGAGCTAACTCTGTCTGCTCTGGAAATTATGCCGAAAAATATGGTGAAGGCATTCTGATTGCCGGAATTCCCGCAAAGTTACTAAAAACGGGAGTGTCATATATAACAGACAAGAAACAGGAATTAGATTTGTTTGCGTATTTTGAAAACCATCAAAACCAAATTTTCAATTGAAAACCTTAGTTACCGTAATAGTTCCGACTTATAATTCTGCCCCGTACGTGCTGGAAACATTGGAAAGTGTTTACAATCAAACGTACTTGAACTTAGCGTTAATTATCTCTGATGACTGTTCAAGTGATGATACTGTAGCCATCGCAAAAAAATGGGTTGATCAAGACAAAGTCCAATCTCGTTTTCAAGATATTCAAATACTCACTGTACCCAAAAACACTGGAGTTTCGGCTAATTGTAACCGAAGTATCAGTGCTACATCATCCGACTACTTTAAGTTTATTGCGGGTGACGATATTTTATATCCGAATTGCATTGAAGACAATATGAATTTTGCCGGTGAAAATCCTGGAGCTAGTATTATTTTTAGTCAAATAAAATTGTATCAAGATCAATTTGAAGAGAAGAACTACATCAAAACAACGCCGGAAGATTATCCACAAAATATAATGGATTCGGCTTTAAGTGCCCAAGATCAATATGCTTTATTGCTGCTTTCAGACAGAATTCACTACACACCCTCTTTTTTTGCAAATAAGAACGCCATTCTTGAAGTAGGCGGCTATGACGAAAACAACAAGTTGGTTGAAGATTATCCAATGTGGTTACAATTGACTAAAGCTGGCGTGCGACTAGATTACTTTCATAAGGTAACGGTTGGCTATAGGATTCATTCAAAAGCGACTAATAACGTAGGCGATACCGTCTTATTCAAGCCTTCTGTTTTCAACACTTTTAAGATTAGAAAGCAAGTGGCGCACCCTAATTTGCCATGGGAAATCGTTGCTTCTGAATATCATATGTATTGGGTGTCGCGGTTTTTTAGCCAAATGAATTGGAACAAGAAGACCAAAATATTTGCAGGATTGTACAGAACATTTTGTTTTTATCTCAATCCGTTTCAATACATCTACGCCTTAAAGAAAAGACTACCAGTTAATAAACATAATTCATTTTATTCCTAGTGATGCGATTAAGTATAATAGTGCCGGCGTATAAAGTCTCAGATTTTATAGAAAAATGCATACGGAGTTTGGAGGCGCAAGATATTCCGAAGTCAGAATATGAAATAATTGTCACCAATGATGGCTCTCCAGACAACTGCAAGGAAATTATAGAGACTCTCCAAAGCGAATTTTCCAATTTGATTCTCATCAATCAAGAGAATCAAGGTGTTTCGATGGCTCGAAATAACGCAATCGCCATCGCAAAAGGAACGTACATTTTGCCAATAGATCCTGATGATTATGTTGTGCCGAATAGCTTTCAAAAGATATTGACAAAGGCGGAGCATCAGGACTTGGACATACTCTACCTTGGATTTGAAATCTTCGACGCCGAGAGTAAAAGCATATGGAAAACCAATTATCTAGAACAGGAAAAGTATTTATACAATGGTATTGACGGGTATTTTATCTCTAGAGGTTTCGACGTAAGAGATCCAGATCGATCTTGGGGAATTCTTTTCAAAAGGCAACTTCTACAGAAATATGAACTTACTTATCCTAAAGATGTTCCTTATCTTGAAGACGGATTATTCTTAGCGAAGGTTTTTGCTGTTGCTCAAACTGTTGCCTTCGACAATGAAGTATTTTATCAAAGAACAACGCGAAAAGGTTCAGCCACGAATTCTACACTATTCTTTTCAGAATATGCAATTCAAGGATTTATCAATGCAATTGAAGACATTAAATTCTTTGCTTCTAGATACCAATTTCGAAATGAACAAAAATTACTAATAAATCATGTTGTGGCGAAATTCACCTTATTGCCATTAACGTCGATTATTGGTCAGAAAAGTATCAGAAATTATTTTCAGTTTGTACAGCGACTCAAAGTAAATAATTGCAACAAAATAGCAGTTGAAGGACTAAGACTTGACTACTACAAAATGGCTGCAATCTACAACAAAAGTGCTTTATTATTCTATTTTTATTATCCAATTGTAACTAAAATAAAAAACATAACCCGATGAAAATTCAAGATATTATCCCCGTTTCGATTAGAAAATCATTTCTAAAAATAACCAATCGTCGTTGTGGTCGCAAGCTTTAGGAGCTCACAAACGAGAAATTGAGTCCAGCCTTATTCCATGGGAAGAACTTATCAAAAAGCTCGTCTATGCATGGAGAAATCAAGGGTTTTTAGTCAGATGGATTATTTCCAAACATGCATTGAAAAAACCATGAAGTTTGCAGGATTCGTTTTCGAAGGCGGCAGCTGATTATCAACGATTTTGTTGGGAGTTATCGCCCAAAAGCAAAATGAAAAAATAATTGCTTCTGAGAATATCAATTTTGGGCACAACGCATTGAAAAAGAATTAATTAAAACCCAATTGAGTAATAATACCTTCTATAATAGACCTTTTAAAGACTATAGACCCTATGCTTGGTATTACATTGAGGAGATTCAATGCGAGGAAATCGGATTGTGCATTTGTGATCCTCCTCTGGGAGATACGAAAGGCATAACACTCGGTTTTCTGTCTCTTTTTAAAGATAATTCTTTACCCAATGCTGTGATTTTGGTAAATGATAATATTTGCGAAGTTGAACAAAAAATGATTCAAGAATGGGAACAGTAAGTACCGATGAGTGTATAATGATCTGGTTTTTTTGATTCTCATGTAATTTTAAATATTAATTAATTTATGATAAGAATTACTTTAATAGCGGGGGCAAGACCCAATTTTATTAAGATAGCGCCGATTATTCATGCACTTAACAAAAATAAAGAACGTTCTAATATTGCGTATCGGTTAGTTCACACAGGACAACATTTTGATGAAAAAATGAGCCATACATTTTTCAAGCAATTGAATATTCCGGAACCAGATGTAAATCTAAATTGCGGAGGTGGAACCCAAGCCGAACAAACCGCTGCGATCATGGTTGCGTTTGAGAAAGAACTTCTTGAGCATCCGGCAGATTTGGTTTTGGTGGTAGGCGATGTGACTAGTACGATGGCTTGCACGATAGTAGCAAAGAAAAACAACATAAAAGTTGCCCATGTAGAAGCAGGAATTCGTTCGTATGATATGAGCATGCCGGAAGAAATCAATAGGTTAGTCACAGACTCGATTACAGACTATTTTTTCACGACTACATTATGGGCAGGTAGTAATTTAGTGAAATCTGGAGTTAGCGAAGACAGTATTTTCTTTGTTGGAAATGTCATGATTGATACCTTGTATAGCAATCGAAGTAAGTTCGTTAAGCCGCAATTTTGGGATAATTTGAATTTAAAACCTAAAGGGTATTTTGTTTTGACCTTGCATCGTCCAGCTAATGTTGATGGGGTTCAAAACCTAAAAGTCCTATTGAGTGAAATAATTAATAATGTTCAAGGTCTGCCAATTCTTTTTCCAATTCACCCCAGAACATTAAAAGTTTTGGAGGAGGCGAACATTGATGCTCCTAATTTGCATATTATTGAACCATTAGGGTATTTAGAATTCAATTATTTGGTTGAGAATGCGCTTGGTGTAATTACGGATTCAGGAGGAATTACTGAGGAAACCACTGTAATGGGAATTCCTTGCATTACACTTCGCGATAATACCGAAAGGCCAGAAACGATTGAATTAGGAACCAACGAATTAATAGGAACCAATCCGAATGCGATTCGACCAGCGCTTGAAAAATTATTTAATAATCAATGGAAGAAAGGTACAATCCCTGAAAAATGGGATGGTAACGCGGCCGAAAGAATAGTTGACCAGCTCATCTTATTAAACGAAAAAAAGAACTAAAAGCACTTTTGAATATCGCTATGAGCAAAAAAATTCTAATAGTTACCAACGGCTTTTTTCCCGAAAATTCGCCGCGATCTTTTCGTGCTACCGAGTTGGCTAAAGAATTAGTTCGGCAAGGTAATACTGTAAAAGTGATTTCAAATTATCGCGAAGGAACAGAAGCGTTTTGTATCGAAAATGGGATCAGTTTTAAAGCAATGCCCAAATTAAGTTGGCGTGTTCCGACTCTTACAGGAAATAGATTGACAATTTTGGGTAAACGCGTATTCCTTCGTTTGAGTTCGTTGCTGTTTGAATATCCGATGATTCAATTATTGCCGTTAGTAAAGAAAGCATTGAAAAATGAAGAAGGACATGATGCTTTGATTTCAATTGCCGTTCCTTATCCAATTCATTGGGGTGTCGCGGCAGTCTGGTCTAAGAAAAAAATCGCAAAAGTTTGGATTGCGGACTGCGGAGATCCATATATGGGTCAAGAAAACGATACTTTTAAAGTCCCATTTTACTTTGCGTATTTTGAAAAGAAATTCTGTAGAAAAGCGAATTATCTTACCGTGCCAACCGCAGCGTCTATTCAGGGATATTATCCTGAATTTCATTCAAAAATCAAAGTGATTTCACAGGGATTTAGATTTGAAGACATCAAATTGTATGAAGGACCAAGAGATACTTCAAAAGTGATTTTTGGATATGGTGGGATGTTTATTCCTGGCAGAAGAGATCCGTCTGAGTTTCTAAATTTTTTAAATTCATTAGATGATTCTTATGATTTTGAGTTTCATATTTATACCAACACGCCTCAATTTGTAGCGCCATTTGTTGCAGCTTCTAACAATAGAATCCAGATAAAAGACGTGCTGACTAGAGATATGTTGATGTATGAAATGAGCAAAATGGACTTCCTAGTTAATTTCGAAAATTCAGGTGCTACGCAAACGCCAAGCAAATTAATAGATTACGCAATATTAAATAAACCGATTTTATCAGTTAAATTTGGCAACTTGAAGGGAAATATTGTTTTGGAGTTTATCAATAGAGATTATAGCAATAGAATGATAATTGCCGATCCTGATCAATATAGAATTGAAAATGTCGCTAAAAAATTCCTGGAGTTAATTGAGTAAAAAAGTGCATCCTTTGAAGAATAATTTAGTTTTCTTTTTGCTTTCACCTTTCTTGGGGTTCATTCAAGCCTTTAAGTATTATAAAGAGGATTGGGCTAAGAACAGTGTGTGGCTATTTGTGATATTCTACGGATACACCATGTTTCGTCCAGAAATTATGGATTCGTCGCGTTACGTAATCAACTTGATTAACCTCTATAATAGACCCATGACCTGGGACATATTTGTCGGAAATTTTTATACTGATGGTTCCGATTCGGCAGATATTTACCAACCTTTAATCATATTTTTTCTTTCCCGTTTTACCAAAGATGGTAATATTCTATTTGCAGTTTTTGGAACAGTGTATGGCTATTTTTATTCTAGAAATATTTGGCTTGTTCTCGATCTTGCGAAAGGAACAAATATCGATAGAAAATTATGGGTTCTGATTATTGCATTTATTTGTGTACTAGGATTCTGGAATTTGAATGGCGTTCGAATGTGGACAGCGGCGCATGTATTTTTCTACGGTGCTTTTCAATACCTTGTGCATGGCAAGAGGAAAGGGATTGTGGTTGCGATTTCATCGGTATTAATTCACTTTTCTTTTGTTTTACCAATTAGTATTTTCCTTTTATTCATCGTCAACAGGATTCCGTGGCGCTTATTGTACTTCTTGTTTATTGGAAGCTTTTTTATTTCTTCACTAAATGTACCTGCAATTCGAGCGTCTCTAGAAAGTGTTGCGCCTGATTTCTTACTTCCACGAGTAAATAGCTATACCAGCGACGAATACGTTGAAGTGGTTACCGATTTGAATGATTCCGCCAACTGGTATATTAAATATTATACAAATTCTTTGATGTGGGTTTTGGTGATACTATTTACTATTATTTACTTCTCTAAAAACAAGAAATTAAAAGACGACAAATCTTTCTCCAATTTGTTTGGATTTTCACTTTTGATATTAACTATAGGAAACATTACGTCGCTGCTGCCATCCGGTGGGCGATATGTTTTGATTGCCCAACTATTTGGTGTAGCAGTGCTGGTTTATTATTACGTTCGGTTTGATGACCTTTTGTATAGGAATTATCTTAAGCTTTTTGCGCCATTATTGTATTTCTTTATCTTGGTGAATTTGAGAATTTCCTTTGATACGATTTCTTTTATGACCGTGTTCAGTAATCCGATTTTGGCGGCCCTAGTTGATATGCCTATTCCTTTAATAAACTTATTTAAATAAACCTACAAGGAATTAAATCAAGACCAAATGAGCAGTAGTCAAATCATCCAAAGTCTAAAATCATACCTTTCGGCCACACTGATTAATAAGAAAGGCAAAACCGTTGGTCAAAAACTGGTCGTCATAGAGTCAGATGATTGGGGAGCAATTAGAACACCTTCAAAAGAAGCATTGAAAGCCTTTCAAGAAAAAGGGTTAGATTTAGGAAATAGTATCTATAAAGTAGACGCGCTAGAGTCGCAAGATGATTTGGAATTGCTCTTTTCTGTGTTATCAAAACATAAGGATCATCAGGGTTCAACTGCAAAAATAACCGCAAACGCCATTATGGCAAATCCTGACTTCGATAAAATAAAAGCATCCAATTTCACCGAATTTCACTACGAAAAATTTACCGACACGTTTCAAAAATATCCAAACCATGCCAACAATTTGAATTTATGGTTGCAAGGAAAATCACAAGGTGTTTTTCAACCACAGTTTCATGGTAGAGAACATCTCAATTACAAGCGTTGGCTGAGAGTCTTGCAGCAAAATAACCAGGCCGCTCAGTTTTGCTTCGATTGGAATGCGACCTATTCAGGAACTGGTGATTATAGCTTTATGGAAGCCTACGATTGGGATTCACCTTCAGACATTCCAGATCAGAAAGCGATCATTGCCGATGGACTAAGAATCTTCAAAGAAACATTTGGTGAAGATTCTAAATCTTTCATTGCACCTTGCTACAATTGGGATTCCGAAATAGAAGCAGTTTTGAGTCAACATGGCGTAAAATGGATTCAAGGATTGCGTTCTCAATTAATACCCACAGGAACTTTTGATCAATACAATGCCCTGCCACATACCTTTGGCGAAACCAATGCATTGGGTATGAAATACAATATCAGAAATTGTATTTTTGAACCTTCCATGAATCCAAACCGAGATTGGGTAAATAGTTGTTTAGCCCAAATGGCAAGCGCTTTTCATTGGAATAAACCCGCAGTTATTTGTGCGCATCGCATTAATTTTGTAGGTTTCATCGACGAAAAAAATAGAGATCGAGGTCTCAAAGGTCTTGATTTGCTTTTGAAGTCTATTTTACAAAAATGGCCAGATGTTCATTTTATTTCGACCGATGAATTGTCCATGTATCTCAACGAATAATTAAGTAAAATAACAATACTGATTTATGTTATTCAACTCCATAGAATTTGCGATTTTCTTACCAATAGTTTTCCTGCTTTATTGGTTTGTGTTTCAAAAGAATATTAGTAAACAGAACTTACTAATTCTTTTAGTTAGCTATGTATTTTATGCCTGGTGGGATTGGCGTTTTCTTTTCCTCTTGGCATTTTCAACTTTTCTAGACTATTTTTCTGGTTTGAAAATAGAACAAGCCAAATCTCAAGCGCAAAGTAAGTTTTGGTTGATTTTGAGTATTGGAATCAATCTCGGTTTTTTAGGCTTTTTTAAATACTATAATTTCTTCGTCACTGAGTTAACGCACGCCATTGCCAATATGGGTATTGTCATTAATCCGTGGACACTCAAAGTTATCCTGCCTGTTGGTATTTCGTTTTATACTTTCCATGGACTTTCATACATCATAGATGTTTACAAAAAACGCATTATTGCCGAAAAGAACTTTGTCGATTATGCCGTTTTTGTGAGCTACTTTCCACTCCTTGTCGCTGGACCAATCGAAAGAGCCACACACCTTTTACCGCAATTTAAAAAGGCCAGAACATTCAGTTATGAGCAAGCTACCGACGGTTTGCGTCAAATCTTGTGGGGACTGTTTAAGAAAGTGGTCATTGCCGATAATTGCGCTACTTATGCCAATCAAATTTTTAATGCCAGTGGCGAACATAACGGAAGCAGTCTCTTTTTAGGCGCACTATTTTTTACTTTTCAAATTTATGGTGACTTCTCAGGATATTCTGATATTGCGTTAGGAGCATCCAGATTGTTCGGAATTGAATTGTTAAGAAACTTCGCTTTCCCTTATTTTTCGAGGGATATCGCTGAGTTTTGGAGAAGATGGCACATTTCATTATCAACGTGGTTTCGGGATTATCTCTATTTTCCATTGGGCGGAAGCCAAGGCGGAACGTGGATGAAAGTGCGAAATACCTTTATTATCTTTCTCGTTAGCGGATTTTGGCATGGCGCCAATTGGACATTCATCGCGTGGGGATTTTTGAATGCGCTGTATTTTATTCCATTACTTTTATTAGACAAGAATCGAAATCATTTGCATGTGATTCCAACGCATCAATTTTTGCCGTCAATAAAGGAATTTTTTCAAATACTATTTACGTTTTTCCTAACAGTCATTGCGTGGATATTTTTTAGATCGGACACCATCACGCAAGCTTTTGCGATTTTACGAGAAATATTTTCAAAAAGTTTACTGCAAAAACCAAATTTCTTAGGAAAACAAGACATGATCTATTTCATCATTCACTGTAGCATGATTGCGATCTTGATATTGGTAGAGTGGATGCATCGCGACAAGCAATTCGGTCTGCAATTCAATAAAGGCACGATGAATTCAACGGTAAAAAGATGGTCGATTTATGCTGTAATTACAGTATTTATTTTACTATTTGGTGGCAAACAGAACAACTTTATTTATTTTCAATTTTAATCAAAAACGGAAAAAATGAAGCAGTTTTTTAGAAAGTTAGTTTGGTTCTTACTTGTCGTAGTTCTTCTGAATTTGGCTTATTTGCTATTGTTGCTCTTTTGGAGTCCAGGATTTAAGAAAATCTACGAAATTTCAAGATTTGAAAAGCAAAATTATGAAACCATAGTTTTAGGAAATAGCATGGCGTTGGATGGTATTGACGCCGAATATCTATCAAAAAACGGAATGTCAACCTACAACCTTTCGGTCGCTGGAAATCACATTTCGACTTCTGTATCTTTACTCAAGGATTATCTTGAAAAGAACGATAAACCTAAAATGGTAGTCGTTGGTCTGTCTTCTGCCATAGGGAAATCGTATTTAAATCCTGTTCCGTTTACCAATCCTGAAGTGGAGTTTTTCTACCATCCAAGTTTCCTCTCAAACCTGACAAATCCACCTTTATTGAATTTTCAATGGCTTGCCGTCGATCTGCTAAAAATTGTTATTTCTAAAGATCACAGAAATGCCACGATGGTTTTGGGACAATGGAAAACAAAAAAAGTAATTCCTGACGGAAGTGTTTTTAAGAATTCAGTTGCAAAGCCAATAGACTACCGAGATCCTTATCTACTTGAAATCACGAAGATTTGCCAAGAACAAGGAATCAAGTTGGTTGTAGTTGAGCTTCCAGGATCGAATAGTAGCCAGAATAATTTGCCTTTTCAGTATGTTGCAAAATTGAAAGATGGGACGAGCCAAATGATATACAATATCAACAACAATTCAGTGGCTTCTGAAGTGCTCAATCCTGCAACGGATTGGCTGGCACAAGATCACTTGAATCAATTTGGTGGACAAAAAATCACAACATTTCTTTTAGAGCAAGTACTTCATAAAGATTTCAATAGTAACGTTTCATCTCAAGATAAACCATGATACAAATAGGATTTACAGGCGATTTTTGTCCATGGATGCGCATCGAAGAACATTATAAAAGCGACCAATGGAAACCGCTATTCGAAACAGTAGCGCCGTTTTTCAATCAAAATGATTTGAATATATTGGATTTAGAATGTCCATTGACAGCCGCAAATTCACAAATAACTAAAACTGGACCGCACATCAAAGCGCGCCCAGATACAGCTACTATCCTCAATCATCTGAATTGCAGTGTTGTGGCAACTGCGAATAATCACTTTAAGGATTACGGTTGGGAAGGCATGAAGGAAACTTACGATTCGTTGCAAAAGCATAATATTAAGTGGTTTGGTAGCGGAGCAAATCTTAATGAAGCATCCAAAACGTTTTATTGGGAAAAGGACGACACCAAGTTTGCCTTTATCAATATGGCAGAAAACGAATGGACTACAACTTTTGGTGCGGAACCTGGTTGTCATCCCATCGATTTAGTTAGTGTCTTTAATCAGATTCAAGAAGCCAAGCAGCAATCCGATTTTATTGTTGTTATTGTTCATGGTGGTCACGAACACTACGATTTGCCAAGCCCAAGAATGAAAAAGTGGTATCGCTTTTTTGTCGATGCTGGCGCTAGTGCCGTGGTTGCGCACCACACTCATATTATTTCAGGCTACGAAATCTATAAGGAGGCACCGATCTTTTATAGCTTAGGTAATTTCTGCTTTGATTGGGAAGGTTTGCGTGATTTGCCGTGGAATAAAGGAATGATCGTCCGACTTCACTTTGAAAAAGGAAAGCCAGTAGCTTTTGAAAGAGAATATGTAGAACACAATACTGATGAGGTTGGCGTTCGATTGCTCGGTTCCGACGAAAGGAAAAAGATAGAAGAACACCAAGAACAATTGAATTGCATTATCGCCGACGATGAAAAATTGCAAAATGCGTTCGACGATTATGTGCAGCAATGGAAACCTGTGATGAACACGTGGATTCAACCCTACAAAGGAAAATACTTGCCTAGTTTATATAAAAAAGGACTCTTGCCATCTATTATTTCTAAAAACAAAAAATTGTTATTTACCAATTTGATTCGATGTGAAGCGCATCGCGACATTTTGATTAATTCTATAAACCCCAACAAATAGTTATGTGCGGATTTACAGGCTACTATAACTTTGATTTTAAAAAGGAAACAAGCAACAAAGCCATTCGCGAAATGCTTGCTATTCAAAAGCATCGCGGACCAGACGATTCGGGAATTGTGGGCATTGATACCCTAAACAAGTCCTTTGAATCCATTTCAATTTCTGAAGACAAAGACTTTAGTACCGAGCGAGACCTGATTTTTGGTTTTAATCGATTGAGTATCTTGGATCTCTCGCCGATGGGGCATCAACCTATGGTAAGTCCAGATCAGCAGGTGGTTCTGATGATGAATGGCGAAGTGTATAATGCCTTCGACTATAAAGCCGATTTGGAAAGCAAAGGACATCATTTCAAAAGTACATCCGATACGGAAATTGTGCTGCATTTGTATCTAGAATACGGCATGGAGCAAATGATTTTGATGCTCAATGGGATGTTTGCTCTGGCGATTTATGACTTTCGATTAGATACTTTATTCTTGGCGCGAGATCGCTTCGGGATTAAGCCCCTTTACCTTTTGAAAGAAAAAGGAAGATTGGCTTTCGCGTCTGAAATGAAAAGCTTTAAAGCGCTGCCAGATTTCAAATTCGAAGCCGATTTCGAAAAAATGGATGAGTTCTTATTATTTAGAAACGTCATCAACAATACGCTCTTCAAGAATATCACCAACTGCATTCCAGGAACGTATCTTTCGGTTAATGCGGGTGTCATTAAATCGCACCAATATTACGACATTAATACCGAAGGAAGTCAACAGATTTCTAGCGCAGAAAGTAAAGCATCTTTAGAAAATGCGTTGCAAAAAAGTGTGCATTCTCAAATGATTAGCGACGTAAAATTAGGTTGTCAGCTTTCTGGCGGCGTCGATTCTTCTCTGGTAAGTTATTACGCAGCAAAGGCGCTTAATCATGGAAATCTTGAGACAATTTCAATAGTTTTTAAAGATCCAAAATTTTCGGAAGAAAAGTACATCGACATTGTAGCCGAGCAACTTTCGCTGCAGGCGCACAAATTCGAAATGGAAGCCAATTATTATTTTGATGTACTAGAAAAAGCAATTTGGCACTTCGAACAACCGATGAATCATCCCAATACGATTGGTATTTATTTGTTGAGTCAAGAAGCAAAAAAACACGTAACGGTTTTATTAAGTGGAGAAGGCGCAGATGAGTCATTGGCTGGCTACAGTCGATTTGTGCGTGCGACGCAATTTCCCTTCTTTAGAAAAACATTCTTGAGTGCATTAAAGAAAAATCTAAAAAACATTTCCGAATTTCTAAGTTACTACCTCGATAGTAACAAACGCATGATTATGGAATCTGCCTTCGGAAGTCTCGAAACTGCTCATGCACTAAAGGCTGATTTCAATTTACAAAATGCCATTCAAGATCGATGCAATACTATCAAATCGATGAAAGGCGATACGATTCTAAAACAAAGAAAGTTCGAATTGTTGACGTATTTGCCAGATTTGCTGATGCGTCAAGATAAGATGTCGATGGCACATTCTATAGAGAATCGAGTGCCGTTTCTTGATAACGAAATGGTGAGTACATCATTGAATATTTCCGGTGCTGACTTGGTCGGGAAGCACAAGGGAAAAGATGAAGCCAAAGTAGTTTTGAAAGACATTTGCGCTGAAAAATTTGGAGAAAAATTTGCTTACAGAGATAAAATGGGATTCGGAATTCCATTGCGTTCCTTTATGTCGTCGGCAACATTTCAAGAAAAATGGAAAAAACAAGTAGCGCCAGGAATTCAAAAACGCGGCGTATTCAAACTAGAGGAATTAAGTCAGTGGGTCAATAATATTTCGACAGCAACACCAGAGCAATTAGATGCGATTTGGTTGATGCTCGGATTCGAATTGTGGGCACAGCAATACTTAGATTAATATGATAGCAATCCACGATAATAATAGTCCAGTTTTATTTCATTTTAGATGGATCGACTATTGTCAAAAAAACAATATTCCTTATAAATTGGTCAATTGCTACGCAAATGATATAGTCGATCAATTGCGAGATTGCACCGCCTTGATGTGGCATTATCATCAAGCGGAACCATCTGACATTGTCATGGCAAAGTCCTTACTTTTTTCTATTGAACAAAGTGGCAAAAAAGTATTTCCAGACTTCAATACGGCATGGCATTTTGATGATAAAGTGGGGCAAAAATATTTGTTGGAAGCCCTCGATATTGCTATTGTTAAAACATGGGTTTTCTATAGCGAGAAAACCGTTTTGGAGTGGATTGACAGCACAACTTTTCCTAAAGTTTTTAAACTTCGAGGTGGCGCTGGTTCTCAAAATGTGCAACTGGTTCATACTGCAGCGCAGGCAAAAAAATTAACGCAAAAAGCGTTTGGAAAAGGTTTTCCTGCCTACGATGGTTGGGAAAGCATTCAAGAAAGATATAGAAGATGGCGTTTGGGAAAAACAAATGCAATAGATGTCGTAAAAGGCTTCGTTCGTTTAGTCAAGCCGCCCCGTTATGCAAGTGTCATTGGAAATGAAATGAATTACCTCTATTTTCAAGAATTTATTGCCAACAATGACTCCGACATCAGAATTGTGATTGTTGATGGAAAAGCTTTTGGTATCAAACGAATGAATCGTAAGAACGATTTTAGAGCGTCCGGAAGTGGATTCATCATTTATGATAAAGACGCCATCGACGAGCGATTTGTAAAGGTGTCGTTTGAATATCAAAGAAAATTAAAGGCACAGTGTATTGCGTACGATTATGTGTTGGATGAAAACAATCAGCCATTACTCATCGAAATAAGCTACGGATTTGCCAATGCCGGTTATGATGATTGTCCAGGTTACTGGGATGAGCAGTTGGTTTGGCATGAAGGGAAATTTAATCCCTACGGCTGGATGATTGACTTAATTTTAAAAAACTAAGATGAAGATACTAATCATAGGTTCCAAAGGTTTTATCGGTTTTCACGCCATGGAATATTTCAAGAATCAAAGCTTTACTGTTTTGGGTTGCGATGTTGTGACGGACTATGTGAGTACAGACTATTATCAAATTGACGCCACCAATTCTGATTTTCACGCGTTATTTGAAAAACACCAATTTGATGCTTGTCTCAATTGTTCCGGAGCAGCGAGCGTTCCTTTATCGTTAGAATTTCCATTAAAAGATTTTAATCTAAATACATTAAACGTTTTTAAGATTCTGGAGGCAATTAGGACTTATCAGCCTTCTTGTAAGTTCATTAATTTATCAAGCGCCGCGGTTTATGGGAATCCAATGCAATTGCCAATTACTGAAAAGTCTCAATTGCAACCTTTGTCTCCTTATGGAATTCACAAGCTTCAAGCGGAACAAATCGTTAAAGAATTTAATGATTTTTATAAGATACCAACTTGTTCGTTGCGCATTTTTTCTGCCTACGGAAATGGATTGAGAAAGCAACTTTTCTGGGATATGTATCAGAAATTTTTGAACGCAGATGCGATTACGTTATACGGAACTGGAAAAGAAAGTAGGGACTTCATTCATGTAGATGACATCGTGCGTGCTTTTCACTTAGTACTTATTAATGGAAAATTTGATGGTGAGGCGACCAATATTGCCAATGGCGAAGAATTTACGATTGAATACGTTGCCGAATTATTTAGAAGTAATTTCGAAGGACACAAAACAATTGCGTTTAACAACCAAGTGAAGCAAGGCGATCCGCTCAATTGGAGAGCCGACATCTCGATGTTGAAGTCTCTAGGATACAAGCAAACCACTTCGTTGGAAGTAGGCATACAAAGTTATATTCATTGGGTAAATTCGCTCTAAA
>CANHEA010000012.1 GCA_947459635.1 Flavobacteriaceae bacterium
CCTTCTATAAAAATATCAGCCATATAATCGTCTGTGGCTGTTATGATTCTTCCGTTTTTAATTAAAATACTCATTTTATTTTAGTTTCTGAGATTCTGAGTTACTGAGTTACTGAGTTGTTAATATACTCAGCGACTCAGGATCTCAGAATCTCTGTTTTATTTTTCATTAAAATCCAATAGATAAATCCGCTGATTCCGAAACCAACAAACCAGGCATAACTGTACAAACTAGAAATCCATTCTGGGAAAACCGTGTTGTCAACTAATTTTATGGTAAGTAAGAATCCGGGAACATTCGGAACAATTCCGAGGAGTAACGCCCAAATTGCTTTGGTGTTGAACCCGTTTGAAAAACTGTAAATTCCTTTTGTATCGTATAAATCATCAACTATCAACGTTTGTCTTCTGATGAAATAATAATCGACAATCATGATGCCGCCTACTGGTCCCAACAAACTAGAATAACCCACTAGCCAAGTAAAAATATAACCTGTTGGATCGGCAATTAATTTCCAAGGGAAAATAAGAATTCCTATAATTCCAGTAATGTAACCGCCTTTCCTGAAGTCGATTTTTGCGGGTGATAAATTCGCGAAATCATTTGCTGGACTAACAATATTTGCTGCAATATTCGTCGCTAAAGTTGAAATGGCCACGGCAATCATTGCGACACTTACCAATAGTTTACTATCGAATTTTCCGGCCAAAACTACGGGATCCCAAATAGTTGTCCCGAATACTATAGTTGTGGCAGAAGTGACAACAACACCTACAAATGCAAACATCGTCATAGAGGTTGGCAAACCATACATTTGACCATTTATTTGTGCTTTCTGGGAAGTGGCATAACGCGTAAAATCTGGAATGTTTAAGGATAATGTTGCCCAAAAACCAACCATTCCGGTCAATGCAGGGAAAAAGAAATGAAAGAAATCTGTGGTGTTTGCAAATTTTGAAGGTGTTGCCAAAATTGGTCCCAAACCATGAGCCGCCACCAAAGCCCAAGCCAACAATGCCAATGCCGCCAACGGAAGAAAAATAGCCTTAAAAACCAATAACTTTCGGATACTATCTACGCCCAAATAAACCACGTACATGTTCAACAACCAAAACGCCAGAAAGCAAATTGCTGGTCCAGTTTGTAAACCAAAAGATTCAGGAAATATTTGCGGCAAAGTTTCGATGCTTGGGATCCACAAACGCATCATTTGATAGAGTGCAAAACCACCTATCCAAGTTTGAATTCCAAACCAACCGCAAGCCACAATAGCTCGGAGCATTGCCGGAATATTGGCGCCCATCGTTCCGAAACTGGCGCGTGCAAAAACAGGAAACGGAATCCCGTATTTCGCGCCAGCATGTCCGTTTAATATCATTGGAATCAGTACAATTGTATTGCCTAAGAAAATCGTTAGAATGGCTTGCCACCAATTCATTCCGCCTTCAATCAAGGAACTCGATAGCATGTAAGTTGGAATACAAAGACTCATGCTGATCCATAAGGCTGCATAATTCCATGTCGTCCATGTGCGTTGATTGGATGCTATTGGAGCCAAGTCTTCGCTATACAAAGCGGAGTTTGATGCATGTAGATTTTCGTTCTTCAAGTTTTTTGATTTAATCGATTAACGCCGCGTCAGCAATTTTGAGTGCTTCGCCAATGATAGCCAAACCTTCTTCTATTTCGCTTTCGGTTACGCATAACGGCGGCGCGATGAAAATGTATCCCCAACGCACGAACGTATATAATCCGAGTTCACGAACTTTAGCTGCAATTTGGTTGGTCACTTTTAGGTCGTCGCCTGCTGCGTTGTATGGCGCAATAAGTTCCCCTGTTTTTCTGCTTTTTAAAATATCTAAACAGCCTAAAAGTCCAGTGTTTCTGAATGTTCCCATACTTGGGTGTTGACTTCGCATCGCTTCAATTCGGGATTCTAAATAGGCGCCCATTTTGCGCGTATTGGCAATTAAATTGTCGCTTTCGTAAATATTTATTACCGCCAAAGCGGCTGCTAGCGCTACAGGATGACCGTTGTATGTTAATCCGATCATCATCGGTGTGTTCTCGTATTTCTCGGCAATTTTGTCGGAAACCATCAAACAACCTAATGGCAAATACGACGCTGTAAGCCCTTTCGCCATACAAACCATATCTGGAATAATGTCGTGATTTTGAAATCCGAACCATTGCCCCGTTCTTCCGAATCCGCTCATTACCTCATCGGCAACAAACAAAATTCCGTATTTTTCGCAAAGTGCTTTCACACCTTTTAAATATCCTTTTGGATAATGCAAGCATCCCGAAGAACCGCTTTCGCCTTCAAAAATAAACGCGGCAATATTGGTTTTCCCTTCTAGGTGAATGACTCTTTCGACATATTCTAAACTTAGACTCAACTTTGTTGCGTCGTCTAGATTTTTCATGCCGAAGAAATAATACGGATCGTCTAAATGCACCGCATTGGGCATTTGTTGCGAGTCGTTGGCTAACTTTCTTGGGTCGCCACCAACGGTCATTCCGCCGATAGAACCACCATGGAAAGCGCGATATCTTCCGATGATTTTGTGTCTTCCGGTGTATAATCTCGCCAATTTGATGGCATTGTCGATAGACGAGGTTCCGCATAAAGTATAAAATGCTTTATTGAGATCACCTGGACAAATTTCAGCCAACTTACGAGACAGTTTTGCTCTCACTTCTGTGGTGCAAGACGGCGTTACAAAGCTTACTTTTTGCATTTGTTCTACCACTGCAGCTGTCACACGTTGATCGCCGTGACCAATATTGACAGACATCAAGCCTGAAGAAAAATCGATGATTTTGTTGCCATCGTAATCGTATAAATAAACGCCTTCTGCTCTATCTATGGCAATTGGGTTGACACTGGCTTGTGCCGACCAAGAGAATAAACTAAACTCTTTGCTGTCGCTGATGATTTGTTCCTTGGTTAAGGTTTGTTCTTTTGTAATCATTTTTTCTATTTTGAATTGTAAATGATAAATTTTGAATGTGTTTCTAATGATTCGAATGCCCTAGCCCCGATTGCAGTGAAAATCCTTTTTTGTTTTACGAAAAGCCCCTCGACTGCGCTCGGGGAGACAAAAACAAAAAAGATTGCAACGTAAAGCGGGATTAGCTCCTGAAAAAAATTAATTTCTTTCTAGCTCATCCAGTTGACACCGGCTTCTGCGTTCCATTTGATTGTAGACTTTTTCAATTTCGTCCAAAACTCAATCGAGCTTTTTCCAGTGATGTCGCCCACGCCAAATTTGCTTTCGTTCCAACCGCCAAAACTAAATGGCTCACGGGGAACGGGAACTCCAACATTGACTCCGATCATTCCGGCACTTGCTTTATCGATGATGTAGCGGGCCATGCCGCCGTTTTGGGTGAAAACGCTAGCCGCATTTCCGTATGGATTGGCATTTTCGATGGCTAAAGCTTCGTCGACCGTATTGGTTCTCATGATGGAAATTACAGGACCGAAAATTTCTTCGGTCGCCACGCTCATTTGAGGGGTTACGAAATCGATTACTGTTGGTCCCACGTAGGTTCCGTTTTCTTTTCCTGCTACTTTGGTGTTTCTACCATCGACGAGAATTTTTGCGCCGTCTTTTTCAGCTTGGGTGATATAACTTTCGATTCTTTCTTGTGATTCTTTGTTGATGACCGCACCCAAATTGACTCCAGGAATAATTTTACGGGCTTCATCACATATTTTAGCGACAATTGCATCTACATTTCCTACTCCAATCATCGCAGATGCTGCCATACAACGTTGTCCAGCGCATCCAGACATCGAGGCAGCGACATTTTGTGCGGTCATTTCTGGAATCGCGTCAGGCAATACCATCAAGTGGTTTTTAGCACCTCCTAAGGATAAGCATCTTTTAAGGTTTTGGGTGGCGCGTTGGTATACAATTTTTGCCACTTTGGTCGATCCGACAAAGGAAACAGCTTCGATATTAGGATGATCACAAATGGCGTTTACGATTTCAACATCGCCGTGGACTACGTTGAAAACCCCATCAGGCAAACCTGCTTCTTTTAGTAATTCTGCCAATCTGCCGCAACTTAACGGCACTTTTTCTGACGGTTTGATGATCATGCAATTTCCTAGTGCAATTGCATTTGGGATTGTCCAGTTGGGCACCATGGATGGAAAATTGAATGGTACAATGGAGGCAACTACACCAAGCGCAACGTGTTCTGTTCTGCATTCTACGCCTTTACTAACTTCTAGCAATTCTCCCGTAATTAATTGAGGTAAAGAGGTTGCAAATTCCGTTAATTCGATACATTTTTCAATTTCTGCTACTGATTCTCCGTAGGTTTTTCCGTTTTCTTCACTGCATAATTCAGCGAGTTCTTTGAGGTGTTTTTCTAATAGTGTTTTGTATCTGAAGAAAACTTGAACGCGTTCTTTGATGGGTGTTTTGCTCCATGCTGGAAAGGCGGCTTGCGCTGCTTTGACGGCATTGTCTAAATCTTGATTGGATGACATTGGAACGGTTGATAGTAGATTTCCATCGAGTGGCGAAACCACATTCATTGTTTTTGTTGTTGAACTCGGAACAAACTTCCCGTTGATGTAATTTTGAATTGCAGGGTATTTCATGTAGTGATTAATTTTTAAAGTACAAATAATTAATAAAAATAATAACAATTTCTTAATATACAAGTTTTAGACAAGGAATATGCGCAATAAAGCGCCGCAATATTTGCTAAAAACGAATTGCGAAGATGGAAGTGGTTTCTTACTTTTTGCGAATAATTGACAAGCTTGATTTCAACGCACAGATTTTGAGTTGTTTAAATGCGTACTTTTGACAATGCCCTTTTCTAATTAAGAACAGAGTCTGCTCCTGAAATTAAAGTACTACCTTTGAACAAATTCCCAATATGAAACGATTCTATTTGCTTCTCGTGATTCTTTTTCTGTCAAACTGCAGTAATGTTGCTGATTCGACAAGTGAAATTGACCAAAATAACCGTCCTACAATTCCGATCACAGAATCCGGTGTTTTTAATTTAAGCGAAGTGGCTTCGGCAACTTTGGAAGTTTCCTTGAACAACTGGAATACGTTCTTGCAAAATTACGATCTGAACCCAGCGAATGACAATAAGATAGTTTCTAAATTTTCATTTGTAAATAGATCTGGTGTGGTAGTTCTCGACAGTGTTGGATTGCGCTTGAAAGGAAATACTAGCAGAAGAAGACCTGAGGGTTTTAATGGTGAGTTACACAATGCTTCAAATCCGGATTGGCATCACAGTCATTTTGGTCTAGATTTTTCAAAATATCTAGACAATCAGCGTTTTAGAGGGCTGGAGAAATTAAATTTGAAATGGTTTAAAGACGATGCCTCGTACGTTAGAGAAATATACTGTTATGACTTGTTCCGACGATTTGGTTGTTGGAATGCGCCCCGTGCTTCCTATTGCAGATTGAACATTCATGTTCAGGGAGATGCGGCACCTGCGTACTTTGGACTCTATGAAATAGTTGAAAATATAGACGAAGATTTCCTCAAAAAAAACCAAAACTATTGGGGTTCGGGGGTTGGATTCTTATGGAAAGGTGGCTATAGTAATTCTAATAATGCCAATTTTGTTTCGACTGAAAGTATTGGCGTGGAAAACGTTGATATCAACCCGGCACTTTCTGTATATTTTGCCTACGATCTAAAAACAAGGAAAAGTGAATTACCGGCAGCAAAAGCAGAATTATTGCAATTTATTTCAGACCTCAACACCAAAACGGGCGCGGCATTCCAAACTTGGATAGAAAGCAGAATGGATATCCCTCTTTTTCTTAGAACTTATGCGGTCAATGTGGTGGTGGGCATGTGGGATGATTACTGGGTAAATGGCAATAATTTCTATTTTTACTTTGCCCCAAACGGGAAAGCGTATTTTATTCCGTATGATTATGACAATACTTTGGGGACATCGCAAATAATTTCGAACTCAGGAACACAGAACTTACTAACTTGGGGCAATATGACGCAACGTCCTTTGATTACCAAAATTCTGGCAATTCCGCAATACCAAACGTTGTACAAAAACTATATTACACAATTGACTTCGACTTCAAATGACCTATTTGTTTCTACTAAAAGTATTCCGAGAATTCAGAGTTGGCAAAATATGATTGCTCCCTATATTAGTAACGATACTGGAGAAGACATGTTTATTGAAGACACTCCTGCTTATTGGGGAAATCAACCTAACTACCGATTGAAAACGGGAAACAGTCAAGGAGGAACTTTTGGTCCAGCTAATTATTTTACCACGAAGAAATTGAGCGTTCTTTGGTAAAACTTAAGAAGTTCACTCAAGATAACAATCTCATTTATTTTAAATCTTTTCCCTCAGACGACATTCTCAAAATTTCGATTCTCAAACAAAAAACTCAGGTTTTGCTGTGATGATGCGATTGGTTGAGGACCAATATATTCTTTTAAATCAAATCAAATTTAACCATTTATGATGCGGTGTTGACCGTGTTTTTTCGTAACTTTAAAGTAGAAAAGGTGACCCCCTTTTTCGAGAGTACGAAATAAAAAATGAAATCATGAAAGTAAAAAAAAGATTGGGCATTTGGATGGATCATGCTACTGCCTGCTGGATGGAATATAATGTAGATTCTTTTGAAGTCAACACGGTTGATGCTGATAGCGATGCTTTAGTCAACCAACAACCTTTGCTACAAAGTGAAAGTGCGCTCCACAATAAAGAGCAGCAAACCCTTCATCGGTTTTACAAATCACTGCTCGAAATAATCAAAAATTACGACGAAGTGTTGCTTTTCGGACCGTCAAGCGCGAAGACAGAATTGTATAATCTTGCAAGAGCTGAGCATCGTTTTGACGGCATAAAAATTGAAACTAAGTCAGCAACAAGAATGAGTTATAAAGAGCAACATGCCTTCATAAAAGATTATTTTGCGAAACTACTTAATTACGAAAGTACCTACAGCAAATAAGGTTGTCGCCAATAAAAAAGACCTGCTTCACAGTAGGTCTTTTTCTATTTTATTTAAAGTCTAATTGAGGTTTAAAATCTATTGTCACCATCTAATAGATTTCCTATTCCTCCAAGCAAACTTCCTTCTTCACGTGAACTTCCTCCATTTTTCGGCGCCGATGCTATGATTCTGTCCGCCAATCTGCTGAATGGTAAAGACTGAATATAGACTGTTCCTGGTCCACGTAGCGTGGCATAAAACATGCCTTCTCCCCCGAATAAAGTGTTTTTGACACCGCCTACAAATTCAATATCATAATCCACGTCCTTTGTAAAACCGACAATGCAACCCGTATCCACTTTTAAAACATCCCCAGAGGCAAGTTCCTTTTTTGCCAAAGTTCCCCCTGAATGCACAAATGCCATTCCGTCTCCTTCTAATTTTTGCATAATAAAACCTTCACCACCAAAAAGGCCACGTCCCAGTTTTTTAGAAAATTCAATGCCAACGGAAACCCCTTTTGCGGCACACAAGAACGAATCCTTTTGACAAATGAACTTCCCTTGAAACTGTGCCAAATCGATGGCAATAATTTTTCCTGGATAAGGCGAAGCAAAAGACACTTTGCTCTTAGTGCTATTTTGATTGAGATACGCGGTCATAAACAAACTTTCACCGGTCAACACTCGTTTTCCTGCCGACAACAACTTGCCAAACAGACCGCTCTGCTGTTGATCTGATCCGTCGCCAAAAATGGTTTCCATTTTAATTCCGCTATCCATCATCATGAAACTTCCTGCCTCCGCAACTACAATTTCTTGCGGATCAAGTTCTATTTCTACGTATTGCATTTCTTCCCCAAAAATTTGGTAATCTATTTCGTGTGCTTGCATAATTATAGAATTTTAATTGATTGTGCACATTAGTAGATTCTTGTGTTTGATTGTTACACGACAGATTGTGCTAATCACGTTTCAGCCAACCTGTAATACTCATGCGTCTTTTATTAGTCACAAGGACTTCATGTTCTAGCTCATCGCTTTTAAAAAAAACTGTTTTCCCTTGCATTGGGGAAATATGCTGATTGGAATTCAATTGGTGAATGCACAATTCTCCGCCATCTTCTAATTTCCAGTTTTCATTTAGATAACAAATGAGCGAGAAAGCTCGACTAGAATTATCTTGAAACTGATCGATGTGTTTTTGGTAAAAAGTACCTGCTTCATAAAGTGAATAGTGAAACTCATAACCCGTGATTCCTGCATAGCAACTCTCGTTCAGATAGCTTATGAAGTCTTCAATGTTTGACAAAAACGCTGTCTCGTAAGGATTATTATGGCTCTTATCTAGCCAATAAATGACATCGCCACGTATTTTTTTGTTCTGAACGAATTTAGTTTCATTCCCTATTCCTGCTGCAATGAGGGTTTTTTGATCCTCTAGTACCAACAAATTTTGTCGCAATTGTCGGGCTAAGTCATCCGAAATAAACTGTGATGCAATGCCGATTTTGTCTTCTAAATAAGAAGCGATTAAAGTTTCGAAGGCAATTTCCATAAAACAATGGATTGCCCGAATTGACCGACAATGGCACAAGGTAGGCTAAAAAAAAACTATCTTAGAGTTTCCGCTAAGATAGTTCAATATGGTGATGCTTTTTTGACTAAAACTTAAATGACGCTCCCAATTGAATTACTTGGTTTTTTGCGCCGCTGTCTTTTACAATTTCGCTCAATCCCATTACATAACGAGCATTTATGCCTAGCCCAAAAGGAAAATTCAAACCTAAACCGCCTGCAAAAGCAGTATCAAAGGTCTTGATATCATTTCCGCCCTCTGGCACATCTATGTTATCGCTAATCTTAAATCCAACTTGCGGCCCAGCTTCTATACTAAATGTTTTTAATGCATATACTTTTGCCATGACCGGAATGTTAATATAATTTATTGAAAAATTAGTGTCTCCGCTCTTAAATCTTTGACTAGAATACTGCAATTCCGGCTGCAAAAAGAAAAGTACGGGCACAATTGTAAATTCTTTAAAAACACCAACATAAATCCCCGTAAGCGGCTTTGTGTCTCCAAAACCATCACCAGTTACATTAGCTATATTAAGTCCTGCGCGTACTCCAAATTTTTGTGCTTGCACAGTTGATGTAAATGCAACTAAACACAAACTAAAAAACATAATTTTAACTACTTTCATAACATTTAATTTAAGGTTATTTTCTAAAAACAAGATACTTTTATTTTTCGCCAAATGTAAGAATTAATCGAAGTAATCTATAATTCAACGCTGTTTTTTGTAACACCAATCTATAAACTATCAGCTATTACTGTTCGCTAAAAAGATATGGTGTTAAACATTCATCTCTCGCATACACATCATCATAAAATTGAACCTCATCATTTTCGTTTACCCACGATGTGAAATAGCCAATATATACTGGTATTTTATTTTTCAAAGTATACCAGATTTCTTTATCGGAATGAAAGGCATTGTTTAGTTTTTCCATCGTCCAGTTTTTGTCGTCTTTTACGAGTAAATACGCCAACTCTATAGGTTTTTCTAGCCTAATACATCCATGGCTGAAAGCTCGCTTTTCTTCTTTGAATAGGCTTTTGGATGGTGTGTCATGCAAATAAATTGAATTTGAATTCGGGAATAAAAACTTGACCAATCCCAATGAATTTTTAGGTCCAGGTTTTTGGCGAATGTTGCCATCATTCCACTCCATATTATGTTGGGCGAGATAATTCTTATTTTTCTTGATAGCTGGCGTAATCTCTTTGTCGATGATGCTTTTCGGGACATTCCAATATGGACTAAAAACCACATACTGCAACATGCCACTAAAAATGACGGTTTGATTCATCACTTTTCCAACGACCACTTTCGAATTCAAAATAACTTGCCTTGATTTATAATAGTTCATTTCATAGGAAGGAATGTTAATAAAAATATACTCCTCTGCCTGATTGAAATCGCTCGAAATCCATCTGCATCGCTCCATATTAAAAATGATGCTTTTGATTCGATCCGCAATAGGAACATTTAAAGACGCAACCAATCTTGAAGTTATCAAATCGTCTAGTTGAAGTCCATTGCATTTTTTGTATTTCCAAACCGCTTGCAACAGTTCTTTATCATACTTCAAGGATTTTGAATTGGTTTTTAAATAACCCAAAAGACAAAGCCGTTCTCTTATTTTGTAGACGACGGAAGACGAAGTTCCAACGCCAATCGAATTTGAGTTCATCATCACAATGGGTTGCCATTTGCCTTTTGCTTCAATTAGCCTATATTTTTTTAAAGCATCTCTTAATCGATAGTACTGTTTGAACATTTTTCTTTCATCGTGTGAGAGCAAATTCGGATTTTGAATCAACGTGTCTAAATAACTAACGAAGGATTGTTTCTTTCTTGGAATATACCAACCTAAGTCAGTAGTCCTTTTATCATCTAATCCTTGAAAAACATGTTGTGTGTAAAAAAAATACGCCGAGGACATCAGCAATTCTAGTTCAACATCGGGGGCACTTCCCTCAGAGGATTGCGTGAAATAGACATCTAATTTTTCTTTGTATGGCATCGTAATTTGCAATCCGTCGTCTGCGAGATTTCCTAGATTTTTGTACAATAAACTGCCTAATTCATTTATTTTGTTGGTTGGAAACCATACCGCTTGATTGTGGTTTTTGCGATAGACTTCAAACACTTGCGATTCGTAATTTTTTAGTTTGGAATACTTGGTAAAAAAGGTTGCGATGGCCAAACTGTCAATGGAAATTTCGGAACTGTTTGCTGGTGTTGCACACGAGAAGGAAGTGCCAAAATATAGTTCAAACTTATTCGTTTCCCGACCAAAGGAAAATGAATAAAAAGAAACTAGGGTGAAGAAAAATAAAAGCGTTTTTTTCATGCTGAACAAAACCGTTAATTCAGTTATAAAAGTACGGAATCAATTGATGAGGCGTAAAATTATTTTGTTTATTTACTATATTTACAAAAGGACAAATCAACCCTATTTTACATAAACAATTTAATGATGAAAAAGTTATTCTTTATTTCCGTCGCTTTCCTTTTGTGCGTTTCTTTTAGTTCAAAACCAATTCGTTCAGCTTCTGATGAAGAAAAAATTACGCTGATGTTAGACAATTGGCACAAGGCTGCAGCGAAGGCAGATGCTGCAAATTACTTTGGCGCCATGACCGACGACGCCATTTATATTGGCACTGACGCTACCGAGCACTGGAATAAAACAGCGTTTCAAGCCTTTGCCAAACCTTATTTCGACAAAGGAACTGCTTGGGATTTTAAGCCGTTAGAACGTCATATTTATATAAGCAAAGACAAGAAAATGGCGTGGTTTGACGAATTGCTCGACACGTGGATGAAAGTGTGCCGCGGTTCTGGCGTCTTAATTAAAGTGGGCAATGAATGGAAAATTCAGCACTACGTTCTTTCGATGACGGTCCCAAATGATGCGACTAGCGAGGCGATTAAGATCAAGTCTCCGTTAGAAAATCCGTTGATAGAAAAATTAAAATCTAAATAAAACTTGGATTATTCTTCAGGTTTTCTAACATCGAAGTAGTCATTTTTACCAAATCAAATTGGTGATGCCAACCCCAATCTTTTCTAGACTCCGTATCGTCGATACTTGCAGGCCAACTATCTGCAATTTGTTGACGGAAATCAGGTTTGAAAGAGATGGCAAATTCCGGTAAATGTTTCTTGATTTCAGCTGCAATTTCATTAGGCGTAAAACTCATAGCTGCCAAGTTATAGGAAGATCGTATCTTGATTTGTTCCTTTTCCGCTTGCATAATGCGAATCGTGGCTTCAATCGCATCGTCCATATACATCATTGGCATTCTGGTTTCTGCAGAAAGGAAACACTCGTATTTTCCTTGACTTAGCGCCTTATGAAAAATATCAACCGCATAATCCGTCGTGCCTCCGCCTGGCGCTGTACTCCAACTGATTAATCCAGGATAGCGAATACTTCTTACATCTACACCAAAAATATGATGGTAATATTCGCACCATCTTTCTCCCGCTTGCTTGCTAATTCCATACACCGTAGACGGTTCCATGATTGTGTATTGTGGTGTGTTTTCTTTTGGAGTTGTTGGACCAAAAACGGCTATACTAGAAGGCCAAAATATTTTTTTTATTTTCTTCGCTTTGGCTAAGTTGAGCACGTGAAATAAAGAGTTCATATTCAAATCCCAAGCAAAAGCTGGGTTTTTTTCCGCAGTTGCAGACAGTAACGCCGCCATTAAATAGACGTCGGTAATCTGATGAATTTCAACCAAATGTTCAATTTGATTAAAATCTAGTGCATTGACAACTTCAAATGGACCTGAATTTACCACTTCATTATTCATTTTTCGGATATCAGAAGCAATCACGTTTTCTGTTCCGTAAATGGCTCGCAATTTAAAAGTCAGTTCCGTTCCTATTTGTCCACAGGCGCCAATAATCAGGATTTTTGTGCTCATTTTTTGAAGTTGTTTGCTATGGTAAAGATAGTATTTTCAAAAAAAGAAACTTCCCGACCTCTGAGATAATTTATTTAACAAAATAAAAATAACAATAGTATTGGTCTTCTTAAGTTTCATTTTACCTTTGTACCTCAGTGTTCGATATTAAGTATGAAACAAAATCTATTTCTTTTTTGCGTTTGCCTCTTGGGCTTGTTTTCTTGTCAAAATAAAGATGAGCAGCAACTATTGGAACAACAAAAAGATGTCAAAGCCAGAGCGTTCGTCTTTACAACTGTTAGCAATGGATGGCGTTTTGCAATTCCGACACTTAATCCAGACACGCAAGTACTTGTTCAAAACTGGAAAGAATTAGAGGATTTCAACAATGAATTACGACAAAAGCCAAGAAGCACTATCTACGCTTTTCAAAAAAAATCTAAAGATCTCTCCAGAAAAGTTTTGGCTTTGAATGCCACAATTCCGGCGCCATTGGCAAAACCCGAAGTAAGAAGTAGAATTGCTGCCTTGAGAACCAAAATCAACTCGATTAATTTATTCCTAAATATTGATGCGATTCCAGCGCAAAAAATAGTCATCTTGGTGAATGATTTCAACAAAGAATATGATTCCTTGTACCGTCAATTTGATGAAATTACTCGCAAAAGCCAAATCCCAAAAGAAGAGGGTGAATCAGACATGATTAGAATGCTAGATCCGTCAAGAGCCATCCCAAACACACCAAATAAACCGTAAATCCTGTGAGTATCCAATCTCTTTTGCAGTTTTACGATGCCTCTCCCAAAATCAAACAAATCGGCGACAGTTTGAAAGTACAAGGGCTGAAAATTCAATTCGATGGCTTGATTGGATCGTCGCTTTCTTTTGTTTTGCAATCGCTTTTCAAAAACTCAGAACATCCATTCTTGATTTTACTGAACGACAAAGAGGAAGCTGCCTACTATTTGAACGATTTGGAAAAAATGATAGGCGATGAAGATGTTTTATTTTATCCGGGTTCCTATCGTCGTCCCTATCAGATTGAAGATACAGACAATGCCAATGTTTTGCTGCGCGCTGAAGTGCTAAATCGCATCAATTCACGCAAGAAACCTTCGGTAATTGTCACCTATCCGGAGGCCCTTTTTGAAAAAGTGGTCACCAAAAAGGAACTCGACAAAAACACCTTGAAGATCAACGAAGGCGATCAAATGTCGATCGAGTTTATCAATGAAGTTTTATTTGAATACGAATTCAAACGCGTTGATTTTATTACAGAACCTGGAGAATTTTCCGTTCGCGGAGGCATCATTGATGTGTTTTCCTTTTCAAATGACCATCCGTATCGCATCGAGTTTTTTGGCAACGAAGTCGATAGTATCCGAAGTTTTGATGTAGAAACACAACTCTCCATCGAAAAACAAAAGAAAATTGCCATCATTCCAAACATTGAAAACAAATTCTTCCAAGAAAATCGCGAAAGTTTCCTTGACTATATCCCAAAAAACACAGTCGTTTTTGTTCAAAATACGGCGCTAGTACTATCGGTTCTCGACAAGTTGTTTGTCAAAGCAGAAGACATTTTTAAGAATCTTAATGCGACCATTCAGCATGTCGAGCCGAGCAAGATTTTTTTGCAGCAAAAGGAATTTCTCAAGAAATCGCTCGATTTTACACTAGTAGAACTCAGCCACAGCGCTACTTTTTCGATTGCTAAATCTTTTGATTTTCACATACAACCGCAGCCATCGTTTAATAAGCAATTTGACTTACTATTGAACAACCCCAACGAGAATCATTTCAATGGTTACACGAATTACTTGTTTTGTTCCAACAACGCGCAAGAAAAACGTTTTCACGATATTTTTGAATCGCTGGATGAAGCCAATCACGAGAGCATTCGCAAGCAATATCACACTATTGTTTTTCCGTTGTATCAAGGATTTATAGACGAGGAAAACCAACTTACTTGTTATACCGATCATCAAATATTTGAGCGCTACCATAAGTTCAATATCAAAAATGGCTATGCTAAAAAGCAAACGCTGACGCTGAAAGAACTAAACACTTTAGCGGTTGGAGATTACGTCACACACATCGATCATGGTATCGGAAAGTTTGGCGGTTTGCAGAAAATTCAAGTAGAAGGCAAAACACAAGAAGCAATCAAATTGGTCTACGCCGACAATGATATTGTATATGTTAGCATTCATTCGTTGCACAAAATTTCAAAATATAATGGCAAAGATGGAGCGCCACCGAAAATCTATAAACTCGGATCGAACGCTTGGAAAGTCTTAAAACAAAAAACCAAAGCTCGGGTCAAACACATTGCTTTCAATTTGATTCAATTGTATGCAAAGCGCCGATTGGAAAAGGGTTTTCGTTACGCACCTGATAGTTATTTACAAGCAGAATTAGAAAGCTCGTTTATCTATGAAGATACGCCCGACCAAATCACATCGATACAAGATGTCAAAGCAGACATGGAAAGTGATCGCCCGATGGACCGATTGGTTTGTGGTGACGTAGGATTTGGAAAAACAGAAGTAGCAATCCGAGCCGCTTTCAAAGCCGTCGATAATGGCAAACAGGTTGCAGTTCTTGTGCCGACTACAATTCTCGCTTATCAACATTACCGAACATTTACCGAACGTTTAAAAGAAATGCCCGTTTCTATTGGTTATCTGAACCGTTTTAGAACTGCCAAACAAAAATCTGAAACACTCAAAGATTTAGCGGATGGCAAATTGGATATTGTTATCGGAACGCATCAATTGGTCAACAAAAATGTGGTTTTTAAAGATTTAGGTTTGTTGATTGTGGATGAGGAACAGAAATTTGGCGTGAATGTCAAAGACAAACTCAAAACGATCGCCGCTAATGTTGATACGCTTACGTTAACTGCTACTCCAATTCCGCGAACCTTGCAATTCTCATTGATGGCAGCGCGAGATTTGTCCGTAATTACAACACCTCCGCCCAATCGATATCCTATAGAAAGTCAAGTGGTGACTTTTAGTGAGGAATTGATTCGCGATGCTATTTCCTACGAAATCCAACGCAACGGTCAAGTGTTTTTTATCAATAATCGCATTGAAAACATCAAGGAATTCGCAGGCATGATTCAGCGATTGGTTCCCGATGCTCGCGTTGGCGTTGGGCATGGTCAAATGGAAGGTAGTAAACTCGAGGAATTGATGTTGGCTTTTATGAATGGTGAATTTGATGTGTTGGTTTCAACAACCATTATCGAAAGTGGTTTGGATGTACCGAATGCCAATACGATTTTCATCAACAACGCCAATAATTTTGGATTGTCAGATTTGCATCAAATGCGGGGCCGAGTTGGGCGAAGCAATAAGAAGGCGTTTTGCTATTTTATTTGTCCACCTTATTCGATGATGACTGAAGATGCCCGGAAAAGAATACAGGCTTTAGAACAATATAGTGAATTGGGTAGTGGTTTCAACATTGCCATGAAAGATCTTGAAATTCGTGGCGCAGGCGATTTATTAGGAGGTGAGCAAAGTGGTTTTATTAATGAAATAGGCTTTGAAACCTATCAAAAAATCATGAACGAAGCGATTGAAGAATTGAAAGAAAATGAATTTAAAGACTTGTACGAATCGGAAGATCAGCCTGAAAAAGAATATGTCAAAGATTTGCAAATCGACACCGACTTTGAATTATTGTTTCCAGACGAATATATCAACAACATTTCGGAGCGACTGAATTTATATAACGAGTTGAGTTTGATTAAAACCGACGAAGAACTCAAAGCCTACGAAATCAAACTAATCGACCGTTTTGGACCGTTACCAAAACCTGCGCTTTCGTTGTTGAGTAGCATCAAAATTAAATGGATTGCCTCGCAGATGGGAATCGAAAAACTAGTGATGAAACAAGGGAAAATGATTGGCTATTTCGTCTCTGATCAGCAAAGTGATTATTATACTTCACCGCAATTTAATAAGGTTTTACAGTTTGTACAACAGCAGTCGCAATTGTGTCGCATGAAAGAAAAACAAACACCCAACGGATTGCGATTGTTGGTTACCTTTGAAAATGTAAAATCCATTCGACGTGCTTTAGAGCTCATTGAATTGATGGAAAAATAAACCAAACGGCCTTTATCAAAAACAAAAAACCACTCAACTTGGAGTGGTTTTTTTGTGTTTATTAAAACTGTTAGTTCATCTTCACGACTTTAAAATTGACTTCTTTACCGTTGAACTTCAATTTGTAAAAATAAGTCCCAGAAGCAAAAGACGTCATATCAACTTTGGTGTCTAAAGCATTGGTTTTCTTTTGGTATAACAGTCGACCTTCTAGATTATAAACCGACACCTCATCAATATTTGTTTTAGACGATATATTAACCATTCCGTTTGTAGGATTTGGAGAATAAGTAAAGTCGATATTGGCTTCAAATGCAGCATTCCCTAAATTGTTTTCACAAGCAATATTGGCAACATAACCTGGTGCTACAACGCCACCATCAGAATAAAACTTCATGGTCAACGAACCGTCGAGAGCAGAAGAAACAAATGGTCCAGGAATGTTATTTCCGGTAAATCCGCCGCTACTCAAATCTGGAGCGCTTGTTGAATTTCCGTTGTATACGTAGAGATAATCATAATCTAACTCTAAATCGAAAGCTGTAAAAGTCAATGCGATTTTTTTGTTTGGTAAATTTGGAATAATGGTTCTCACATAGGTTTCATAATCGGTATAGTCTCCCGAAGGACCGCCAGTATCAGCAATTTGCAATCCACTACAGTAATTTGTACTTGTTACAATAAGCGTTTGTTCGTTTGGAGCGACTAATCCAAAGCTACAATTAGGGCGAACTCGAACCACATAATAGGTGTTTGGAGATAAGCCATTCGCTGTGTAGCTATTGGTATTAACGGAAAACCAGTTGTTGTTCGAACTAGAAAATGGTGTCACCGCTATTTGCCATGAAGTAGCGCCGCCTAAATCTGTCCATGAAATTGTTGCAGACGTTGAAGTGGTTGAAGTGGTGGTAATACTTGCCACAGTGTTGATACAAGTATTGACACAGTCTGTGCTCAAGCAAGTTCCGTTACTAATTGCATTTAAGATTCTGGCTGTAGGCTGTGGACCGAAACCGTTTGCTAAATTGATTCCGACACCATCCACTAGGTGGCAATAACTCATGATAGTTCCTTGAACTGAACCGTCAGGAATTGGACCTTCTGCACAATCGCCCTCGATATATCCTTGTGATTGTCCGCAACCATCAATTGCAGTGTTGTCACCATTCCAATGACAACCATGTGTATGTGGAGAGCCTAGCAAATGTCCAAACTCGTGGGTGATTACCATTATAGTCCATGAAAAAGTAGGCACCATTGAGTAACTAAAACTTACGTCGGAATAACTAAAATTATTTTGAGAACAAATTCCATCAATACCAACCGCAACACCACCTAATCCTCCTGAATCAAGTCCAACCAATTGTCCTAAATCGCCATCAAAAACAGGGCGAACTTCATTAAACTTGTATAAGTAATCAGAAGAAGACGTCCCAATTCCATCGTACGGATCAGCGGTTGTCCAGATAAACAAGGACTTCAAAGATGTAGTGATTCCGTCGTTGTTATAAAGTGTTTGCACATTATTGAATACGGAGGTCATCCAGTTGGTTGTAGTCGTTGTGTTGCTATTGTTCGCTTGATATAAATCTTGGTCAATTTCGAAATACATGGTCACGCATTTCGCGCTAGTTGGCGCAACCCTATTTCTGTAATCTACCGGTGACGTTTCAGGAATCGTTTTTACTTTACAATCCAGCGTATTCTTTGCCTTAAGATCCATGTCTGAATAAACGATATAGTCGGTTTTATTATTCGCATTATCCAATTTAGCCACCACCAAATTATGCAATGTTCTGCTGGAAATAACCCCATTAAATTCGCCGTCAAAGAAATTGAAAGACACTAACGAATTGGCATCTCCTTTAACAATTCCTCGATAATAAACTCCTTTATTATAGGCAATAGATTTTGCTTTGTCCGTATCGATGTGGAAGCCTTCTGCAAATAAATTTACTTGGTACAATTGTACATCAATAGTGTTTCCTTGATAAGGAATTGCAACTTCAATATATTGTTCCTTGTTTGCAAAAATAGTCGCAACAGCTTGAAGATTGATTTTGCCGTATGTTGCTTTTGTTACTGCATTTCTTGTTGCGTTATTTTGAATGCTGTTATTCTCATTCAAAACTGAATACTTCTTAAAGGTGGTATTTTGTGCTACCAATTCGGTTACTTTCTTGGCCACATTTCGTTGAGCAAAAGCTCCAAAACTTACCAATAATATAACAATTGTAATAATTTTTTTCATTGTTTTAATGTTTTGCAATTTTTAGACAAATATAATTAAATTACACTCTCGATAGGAGAACATATGTTAAACTACGCATTTAGAAATGAAAAAACGCATCTTCTAAATGTTCGATAATGAATTCATTACCAGATTTGTGAATCGCTATAATATCAAATCGTATTGCTATATCAAGATCTTCGCGCTGCACATATTCGTTTACAGCTTTAACTAACAATTGAATTTTCTTTGGTTTTACAAAATCTTGTGGCAATCCAAAATCGGTGCTTGAACGTGTTTTTACTTCAATGATGGCGAGTGTATTTTCTTTTTTGGCAATAATATCAATCTCCGCCTTTTGAAATGTCCAGTTCGTTTCTAGGATTTCGTAGCCGTTTATTTGAAGAAAATCTACTGCTAGTTCCTCGCCTTGTTTACCAAGTTCATTGTGTTCAGCCATTTTTCAGATTGTAAGATTGTAAGATTGTAAGACTGCAAGACTTATAGATTATTCGAACTTGACGGTGCTTTCCTTTTCATTGACATCGATAGCAACGACTTTCCCTAGTATCAAAGTGCGATTGTCTTTGATATGGCCTGCTGGGAAATTATAAATAATCGGAAACTTATAGTCTTTTAAAACGTCTTGAATAATTTGCAGCGCATCTTTTCCCCACGGGATTTCATTGTCATTCATACTCGTCATCCCGCCAACAATGACCGCTTTTACACCGTCGAAGTAACCGTTGCGTTTGAGGTTCATCATCATGCGGTCGATGTGGTATAAGTACTCGTCGAGGTCTTCAATAAATAGAATTTTTCCTTTATAATCAACTTCAGATTTGGAACCTATAATACTGTACAAAACCGATAAGTTGCCACCGACGATTTCGCCTTTTGCGGTGCCGTTGACGTTATATTCGTGGCTTGGAATTGTATAAGAAAGCTTATCGCCAAACAAAGCTTTATGAAAAGAGGCTAATACTTCAGGATTGGCAGTTCCTGCATTGAGCGCCATAAAAGAATGAATGGTTTCAATGCCCATATTGTTGATGTGACTGTGCAAGACGGTCATGTCGCTAAAACCACAGACCCATTTGGGTTTTTTCTTAAAATTGGTGAAGTCGATGCGATCAATAATTCGAACGGTTCCGTAGCCGCCTTTCGCTGCCCAGATGGCTTTTATTTTTGGGTTGTCAATCATTTCTTGAAAATCGGTAGCGCGCAACCAATCTGGTCCCGCCAATTGGTTTTCTTCTTTGCCGATGGTTTTTCCAATCACGACATGCAAGCCCCAACTTTCGAGTAACTTTATCGCTGGTTGTAAAGAAGCTAGATCTGCTTTTCTGGCGGTGGCAAGGATTCCGATGGTATCGCCTTTTTGTAAAAATTCGGGTGTGATCATTTTGCGTTGTGCTTGAATGGTTTGAAATAGGAAAAGTCCAAATAAGAGGATTCGAAAAAAAGGTCTTGGATTTTTCATGTTGATAATGTTGAAACAAATATAAATAATGTTTGCCACAAAGACCGAAAGCCACAAAGTTTTTGAATGCTCTAGCCCCGATAGGAACGGTATCCTTTTGTGCCGGCGTTCGGCGCAAAAGATTTAGTGGATAGCGGGAAGTAGCTCCGAAAAATAATTAATAAGGAACAATTAATAATGAATAATTGGGCGTCTAACTTTAGGTTGAAAATCCGTACTTTTGCTGTCAATTTATTTGAATTATGCTACAAAATCCAAAACGATATACCATTACAGCTGCGTTGCCTTATACCAACGGTCCGATTCACATTGGGCATTTGGCGGGCGTTTACGTTCCCTCTGATATTTATTCGCGTTACTTGCGTTTGCTAGGAAAAGACGTGGCTTTTATTTGCGGGAGCGACGAACATGGCGTTGCGATTTCGATGAAAGCCAAAAAAGAAGGGATTACGCCACAGCAAGTCATTGATAAATATGACGCCATTATTCGAAAATCGTTTGTTGATTTTGGGATTTCGTTTGATAATTATTCGAGAACCTCAGCCAAAATTCACCATGAAACTGCTTCGGCATTTTTTAAGAAATTATACGACGAAGGTAAATTTATTGAGGAAGTCACTGAGCAATTGTACGATGAGAAAGCCGATCAGTTTTTGGCCGATCGATTTGTAATCGGCACTTGCCCGAAATGCGGGAACGAAGAAGCTTACGGTGATCAGTGTGAACGTTGTGGATCGACTTGGAATGCGACTGATTTGATTAATCCGAAATCGACGATTACAGGAACTACTCCTATTTTGAAAGCCACGAAACATTGGTTTTTACCTTTAGATCAGTATGATGCGTTTTTAAGACAATGGATTTTGGTAGATCATGCCAAAGACTGGAAAACGAATGTTTTAGGTCAAGTTAAATCTTGGCTGGACGACGGATTGAAACCTCGTGCGGTAACTCGCGATTTAGATTGGGGAATTGACGTGCCGGTTGAAGGCGCCATAGGAAAAAAATTGTATGTGTGGTTTGACGCGCCGATTGGCTATATTTCTTCGACCAAAGAATGGGCAGCTCGAGAAGGAAAAGACTGGGAGCCGTATTGGAAAAGTGAAGATACGAAGCTGGTGCATTTTATAGGTAAAGACAATATTGTTTTTCACTGCGTAATTTTTCCTGCGATGTTGAAGGCGGAAGGAAGTTATATTTTGCCTGACAATGTTCCGGCGAATGAGTTTTTGAATTTGGAAGGCAATAAACTATCGACTTCTAAAAATTGGGCGGTGTGGTTGCATGAATATTTGGAAGATTTTCCTGGGCAGCAAGATGTGTTGCGTTATGCGTTGACCTCGAATGCGCCAGAAACCAAGGACAACGATTTTACTTGGAAAGATTTTCAAGCGAGAAATAACAATGAGTTAGCGGCAATTTTCGGCAATTTTATTAATCGTGTCGTGGTTTTGACCAATAAATATTATGATGGAATTGTACCGCAACCGAATGCTTTTTCGGAAGTTGACGAGCAAACTTTAAAGGAACTGAAGGCGTATCCTGCGGTGATATCGAGTTCGATCGAGCGTTATCGTTTTAGAGAAGCGTTGGGCGAATTGATGAATGTGGCACGATTGGGTAATAAATATTTGGCCGATGAAGAACCGTGGAAAATGGTTAAGACCGATCCGGAAAGAGTACAAACGCAAATGTATATGGCGTTGCAAATCGCTTCTGCTTTACGTGTTTTATGTGAGCCATTTTTGCCGTTCACCGCCGGAAAATTAGATGTCATTCTCAACCAAACCCACCATGGAAAAAGCTGGAGCGATGTGTCAGAACAATCGGAATTGATTGCGGTTGGACACAAAATTGGTGCGGCAGAAATATTGTTTTCACAAATTGAAGACGAACAAATACAGAAACAAATTGACAAATTAGAAGCTACAAAGACAGCGAATAGTATGGAAAACAAAACAATGACGGCGCAAAAAGAATTGATTCAGTTTGAGGATTTCTCCAAAATGGATTTGCGCGTTGGGACTATTCTAGAAGCCGAAAAAATGCCGAAAGCCAATAAACTTTTGGTGTTGAAAGTAGATACAGGAATAGATGTTCGAACCATTGTTTCTGGCATTGCAGAGAGTTTTTCTCCTGAAGAAGTTGTAGGCAAAAAGGTCACGGTTTTAGTCAACTTAGCGCCTCGAAATCTGCGTGGAGTAGAAAGCCAAGGCATGATTTTGATGACGAACAATGCGGAAGGTAAGTTAGTTTTTGTGAATCCTGACGCGGAAGCAGACAACGGCGAAACGATAAACTAATTGATGTGCGATGCCGAAGAAACTGCTTCTTTTTGCTTTTGCTTTTTATGGACTTGCAGTAGTGCTTTGGCAATTACTATTTTATTCGCATCCTATTTTGTCTTCGATCTTATGGGAAATTCATACGATTTTTACTAGTGTAATTGTGTTTTATATTGCGGTCAATTCGTTTGTTGCCGAAAAAGTACTAGATGTTATTAAGATCTTATTTCGAATTCTATTTAAGGTTTGGTTTGTTATATTTATTGCTTTTTCCTTGAAAAAATCTTTTGACATCAAGGGGTTTTTATTGACAGCAACGTTTGTTTTTGGTTACTTAGAGGGTATGATTGATTTAAATTCCTGGTTTAGTAATCAAGATTCTCACTTCATATTTCGTTATTTCAAAGCAGAGAACAATTCACAAAATAGAATACCGCTTTGTGTCTTATCTATTTCATTAATTCATAGCTTTTCGGCATTCATTGCATTTGTATTTTTTTATATTAAATAACTATGGCTTTAAAAGTAATTGCTTTCGACGCTGATGACACGCTGTTTGTCAACGAACCGTATTTTCAAGAAACGGAAGAAAAATTTTGTGCTTTGATGAGCGATTATTTGTCGCATCAAGGCTTGTCTCAAGAATTGTTTAAGACTGAAATTGCGAATCTTGATTTGTATGGCTATGGCATCAAAGGATATGTTCTTTCGATGATAGAAGCGGCGATGCGAATTTCAAGCAATACCATTTCGATAGAAGTCATCGAAAAAATTGTTGTCTTGGGAAAAGATTTGCTACAGAAGCCAATCGAATTATTGGATGGCGTTGAAGATACTTTAAAAGCATTGCAGGGAAAATACAAATTGGTTGTCGCCACCAAAGGTGATTTGAAAGACCAACAACGGAAGTTGCATGATTCGGGTTTAGGCGCTTACTTTCATCACATCGAAGTGATGTCCGACAAACAAGAACTCAACTATCAGAAATTATTAAAACGACTAGAAATTGAGCCTGAAGAATTTTTTATGATTGGCAATTCGTTGAAATCAGACGTGCTTCCGGTTTTAGCAATCGGTGGCCATGCAGTTCATATTCCTTTTCACACCACTTGGGAACATGAGAAAATTAGTCATAAAGTAGAACACCCCAATTTCCGAACGTTAGATAATATATCGGACGTGTTGCCAATATTGCTAAAAAATCATTAATAGATATAGGTCCAATTCAAACCATCACTAATAACGGTAATGGTTCTGTTGGTGTCATCATACATGTAAATTGAAGTTGCGCCACCAGACGTTTTTCCTTTTCCGAACAACAATCCAGCTGGTGTAGTCAATTTTGCGGTATTGGTGTCATTAATATTTCTGAGAATATACATTCTTCCCGGAAACGCGATTGGACTTGGCAAGACAAATTCTTGGTCCGTGGCCTGCGGATTTAGGGACAAGTAAAACCCATCACTGATAGCTGTTGGTGACCCACTTCCAACAAGAATAAATGTTTTGACTGAAACATTCCCATTGATATCTAAAGTGCTTAGTGGGTTTGTGGTATTTATTCCAACCTGTGAAAAGCTCTCATTTGAAATAAAAATAAGAGAAATTACAAAAAAGAAAGGGAACCATTTTTTCATAAAGCCGCCGTGGGTTAACGAATAGTTTACATAAAGATATTTTATTTAATGCAATCAAAATCTGTTATGTATAAATATTTCTCAGCGAAAACGTTTTCGTGTTGACAACTTTTTATGAATTATGTTAAAACATCAAATTGTTCCAAGCGTCGCACTGTCGTCAATTAACAAAGCGACGCTTGAAGCATTAGCTCTATTTACCCAATAATAATAACTCGGAAACGACAATCTCGGTTACATATTTCTTGTCTCCGTTCTTGTCATCATAAGAACGATGTCTTAACTTTCCTTCTACGGCAATTTCTTTACCTTTGGCAACATATTTCTCGATTATTTCGGCGGTTTTGCCCCATGCCGTAATTCGATGCCACTGGGTTTCTTCTACTTTTTCTCCTTTTTCGTTTTTGTACGTTTCATTTGTAGCAATGGTGAGATTGGCAAGCTTCTTATTTCCTTCGAAAGATTTAATTTCAGGATCTTGTCCGACATGTCCAATTAGATGAACTTGATTTCTTAGTGTACTCATGGCTTTTAAAAATTAAAATTGTTGTTAATTGATTATTGTCAATTTAGTTCGGCTTGACAGTGCGAAGTTGAGAAGATTGACAATTAATAGTCGGTTAGTAAGCGCTTAATTTCGGTTGTAACTATTTGTAACCGTTTGCAAATGAATTTTAATTATTATATTTGAGTGGTTTTAAAGATAAATCTCGCCGGTTTTGTCAAGTGACCCGCTACCAGAACCTTGTGAGTTTTCATTTTTAGAATTTATGCAGAAAGACTTTTTCAAATCCATATCGAAATATAAATTTATAAGCCATGAAAAACTGTTTAGAATGCGGCGATGCTATTGTTGGCCGAGAAGATAAAAAATTTTGCTGTGATGGTTGTAGAAATAGCTACAACAACAAAATCAATAAAGACACCAACAATTTTATGCGCAATATCAATAATAAATTGCGCAAAAATTACCGGATTTTGTCGGAATTGAACACCGATAAAAAGACAAAAACAACAAGAACCAAACTACTAAATAAAGGATTTGATTTTGAATTCTATACGAATCAACTTCAAACCAAAACCGGAAAAACCTACTATTTTGTGTACAACCAAGGCTACTTGAACTTAGATAAACACTTGTTTATCCTGGTAAAAAGAGACTTTAACACATAATGATGCTATTGCTATGAAAAAAAACAACTATTCTATTCTAGCTGCGGCTTTTATTGCAGTTGTAGTAGGGATTCTATATTATTCTATGATGCCAGCTTGGGTATCAAATTCAGCAGGCTTGTCTGAATTTTCGACGAGTAAAGCCTTAGAGCACATCAAGTTTATTTCCCAAAAACCCCATTATGTCGGCTCAAGAAATCATGCCGACGTGGAAAATTACCTCGTACAAGAATTAGAAAAACTAGGGTTACACCCTCAAATTCAGGAAGGAACTACATTGACCGAATGGGGCAACCTTGTAAAGTCAAGAAACATTATTGCTCGAATCGACGGCGATAACCCATCAAAAGCCCTGTTGCTATTATCACATTATGACAGCGCACCACATTCTTTTTCAAAAGGTGCCAGCGATGATGCCTCTGGCCTGGCAACAATTCTGGAAGGATTACGCGCTTTTCTCCATCAAAACAAATCCCACAAAAACGACATCATCATCTTATTTTCAGATGCAGAAGAATTAGGTTTAAATGGCGCCGCTCTTTTTGTTACAAAACATCAATGGGCAAAAGAAGTTGGGTTGGCCATCAATTTTGAAGCACGCGGCACTTCCGGTCCAAGCTATATGTTGATGGAAGTGAATCGCGGAAATGCCACACTAGTCGATGGGTTTAAGAAAGCAAACCCAAAGTATCCCGTTTCTAATTCGTTAATGTATAGTATCTACAAAATGCTCCCCAACGATACCGACTTGACTGTTTTTAGAGAGAAAGGAAAGGTTCAAGGTTTCAATTTTGCCTTTATTGATAGTCACTTTAATTATCACACCCAACAAGATTCGTACGCCAATGTTAACCAAACCACAGTAGCGCATCAAGGTTCTTATTTGATGCCGATGTTAAGTTATTTTTCAAATGCTAATTTGCAGAATATAGAATCGACGAAAGATTTCGTCTATTTTAATATTCCCTTTTGCTTTGTGACGTATCCATTTTCGTGGATTTTAAACATGGCTATTGGCGCTTTTATCTTTTTTGTTTTACTTGTTTTTATTGGGTTGGGGGAAAAAATACTGATAGGAAAACACCTATTCAATGGTTTCATTAATCTATTCGGAACACTGGCTGCAACTGGAATTTGTGCGTATTTTGGATGGAGAATTTTATTGTTAGTTTATCCTAGTTATAACGATATCCTTCAAGGATTTACGTACAACGGTCATTATTATATTGCGGCATTTTCTTCTTTGGCACTTGCATTTGGTTTTCTTTTTTATTCCAATTCAAATTCGGTAATTTCAAATCTAAACCAAACGATAGCGCCTTTATTTATATGGTTAATAATCAATTTTGGCATTGCATTCTACTTGCCAGGAGCCGCGTTTTTTATCATTCCTGTTTGGTTTACTTTGTTGATGTTAGCCTACTTTATTCTTACGCAAAAAACCAGTCAATTTCTAAACTTACTTTTCTTAGTGCCCGCTATTTTTATTTTAGTGCCTTTTGTGGTCCAATTCCCCATTGGCTTAGGCCTCAAAATGTTAGTTGGAAGCACCGCTCTTCTTGTATTGATTTTTGGTTTGCTGTTGCCTGTTTTTGGCGCTTTTTCAAATAAGAAATTATGGGCGGCAAGCTTCTTTTTGATAGCCGTTGTGTTTTTAGGTATTGCACATTTTTCTTCTGATTACAGTGAAAAACAAACCAAACCAAATAGCTTACTTTATATCTTGGATATCGACAAAAATCAAGCGCGATGGGCGACTTACGACACCAATTTAGATTCTTGGACCAAAAAACAAATCGGTGAAAATCCAACTGAAAATGCCGCTGACATCTCCAACGAATTGTTTAGCAAATACGGTTCAAAAGTAACTTACACCGCTAAAGCTCCAGTAGCGTCTATTGCTTCGCCAACTATTGTATTTGTTCGAGATTCTATGGTTGGGAAATTTCGTTATTTCAAAATTAAAATAACGCCCAATCGATTGGTGAACCGGTATGATATTTTGGCCAATGAAAATATGAAAATTTATAATCTAAAAGCTAACGGCGCAAAATCGATTGATCAAAAAGGGGATTTATATAAAAGAAATTCAAGTCGCGTGCTGAGTTATTACGTCGTTGACAATGAGCCGTTAAATCTTGAATTTTGTATTCCCCGAAATTCAGTTTTTGACATGTCTTTACTGGAAAGTTCATTTGATCTGCTCCACAATTCAGCCTTCAAGATTCATCCTCGAGAAAATTGGATGATGCCAATGCCTTTTGTGTTGAATGATGCTGTTGTTATTCAGCAAAAAATAAGACAATCCGCTGCAGCTAAACCAATATCCACTGCTGATTCCCCTAATGCGGAAATTTCTAAAGACAGCACCGCGCAACTTATTGATACCTTGAAAACAAAATGACACAAATCAGTATATTAGGTTGCGGTTGGTTGGGGTTGCCTCTCGCGAAAAAGTTAATTCAAAGTGGATATGTGGTTAAAGGCAGCACCACTTCAATTGGCAAGTTGCCGTTATTAGAAAGCTTGAAAATACTTCCCTTTGAAATTGCTGTTTTCGAGCATGAAATAGAAGGCCCAATAGCTGCCTTTTTAGATAAATCAGAGGTGTTAATTATTGACATTCCGCCTAAAATTCGAAGAATCGACTCGGAAGATTTTGTTTCAAAAATGCAACAACTGATTCCACATATTGAACAATCAAGTGTTTCGAAAGTTATTTTTGTAAGCTCCACTTCTGTGTATGCCGATACTAACGAGGTTATTACTGAAGAAATTATACACAAGCCCACAAGTGAGAGTGGCAGACAATTGTTAGGCTCAGAAAGCGTTTTAAAGAGCAACACTAATTTCAGTACAACGGTTGTTCGTTTTGGTGGATTAATTGGACAAGATCGCCATCCAATTCGATTTTTGGCTGGAAGTAAAAACATTGAAAATCCGCTGGCGCCTATCAATTTGATTCATTTAGAAGATTGCATTGGCATTTTAGAATCTATTATTAAACTAGACTGTTGGAATGAAACGTTTAATGCCGTGACGCCTTTTCATCCTTCAAGAGAAGATTATTATACCAAGAAAGCCCTTGAAATGAATTTAGATTTGCCAGAATTTGATGTTGCTTCTATTTCAAATGGAAAAACTATTTCAAGTGATAAAGTTCAAAATGTTCTTAAATACGAATTCAAAATAAACCCACTTTGATTTGAGAACAAAAATAAAAAATGCGGTTTCGTCAAAAGTTGACGCCATCGGATTGCCAATTCTGGCCTTGTGTTGGGTGAGTTTTTTCTGGGGAACCACGTGGATTGCTTCCAAAGAAGGCGTGAAACACATGCCACCCATGCAGTTGGTAGCCATTAGACAATTTCTAGGGGGAATATTATATGTCGGCTATTTTCTGATTAAAAAAACGCCTTGGCCCAAACGGCATCAATGGCGAACAATACTAATATTAAGTTTACTCAACTTTGTATTGAGCAATGGTCTAAGCACTTGGGGAATCAAATACATCAGCAGCGGATTAGGTGCCATTCTCGGCGCAATTTTCCCGATTTGGATTGTCATTATTATGTACTTCAGGGGAGAAAAACTCAATGCAAAAGCGGTCTTTGGGATTGCCACTTGCTTTCTTGGTGTTTGTATTATCTTCTATGAGCATCTAAAAGATTTTCTTGATCCTAATTTTGGTTTTGGTATTTTCTTGTCTTTAATTGCGACACTTACTTGGGCTTTCGGTACATTGTATACAAAGAAAAAAGCCGCCAGTTTCAACCCTTATTTCAGTTTGGGATTGCAAATGCTGATTTCGAGTTTATCACTTTTTACGGTTATTGGCGCAACTGGAAATACGATTCCATTGACGGACATCCCAGCCAATTCCTGGTGGTCGATTGCCTATTTAGTAATCATTGGTTCCGTCTTAACTTTTATTGCGTTTATATATGCCTTGCAAAAACTACCGGCGGAAATCAATAGTATTTATGCATACATTAATCCAGTTGTTGCGGTTATTTTAGGTTCTATCATTTTCAATGAGCCATTGACTTTGTACATCGCTTTAGGCGGATTTATAGTTCTGATCGGATTGTATTTGGTGAATTTAGATTTACGAAATAAAAAGCGATTAACTTAAAACAAAAAGCCCACTGTAGCATATCAGTGGGCTTTTTGTTGTTTATAATTCTTACCAAATTTTTACTCTCTTTTCCGGAGCGAGATACATTTTATCTCCAGGTTTGATGTTGAACGCCTTGTAAAAAGCATCTACATTCGTTAAGGGCAAATAACCTCTTATTTGGTCTGGCGAATGCGGATCTGTTTTTACCTGCGTCTTTAGCGCTTCTTCTCTTGATTTGTTTCTCCACACTGTCGCCCAAGAAATAAAGAACCTTTGCTCCGGCGTAAAGCCATCAATTAAAGGCTGTTTAGGTTGCGTTTTTAAATACATTTGCAATCCATCATAAGCTGCGTTAATGCCTCCTAAATCTCCGATGTTTTCACCCAAGGTAAATTTACCGTCTACTTTTACACCAGGTAATACCTCTGTAGCACTGAACTGATCTGCTAACGCTGTCCCCAATGCTTCAAATTGTTTCAAATCTTGTTCGGTCCACCAATCTACTAAGTTTCCATCGGCATTGTAGCGCGATCCTGAATCGTCAAATCCATGGGAGATTTCGTGTCCAATCACTGCGCCAATCGCACCATAATTAACCGCCTCATCGGCTTGATAATTATAATATGGCGTTTGTAAGATTGCGGCTGGAAAGACAATTTCGTTATACGATGGATTGTAATAAGCATTTACCGTTTGCGGCGACATAAACCACTCTGTTTTATCAACTGGCTTGTCCAACTTTGCCATATCATCTTGGAAATTCCACAGTGAAATTGCATTAACATTCTCGAAATAGCTTCCGCCTTCAGTAGCAGATTTAATATTTAATGTAGAATAGTCTTCCCATTTGTCTGGATAGCCAATCTTAATAATTAGTTTGTCTAGTTTTTCAATAGCTTTTAGTTTGGTTGTAGCTGACATCCATGTCAATGCATTTATCCTTACCTTATAGGCTGCAATTACATTTTGGATCATTTTCTCTGCCTTAACTTTTGCTTCAGGCGGAAACATTTTGTCGACATATAATTTTCCTAAGGCTTGACCAATTGAATTATTTACCGTTTGCAAAGCACGTTCTTCGAGTGGTCTTCTTTTCAAAATACCGTTAAGCGTTGTGCCGTAGAAATTAAAATTAGCATCTCCAATTTTACTTGTCAAAAGTCCTGCAGTTCGGTTTAGCAGTGCCCAACGCATATATTGTTTGCAATCTTCCACTTTATTTGCAGCAAAAATGGTTTGTAAAGCTTGCATGTAGCGCGGTTGTGATACAATGATAGTGTCAATTTTCTTGAACCCCAATCCAGAAAAATAGTCGACCCAATTGACGGCAGGAACCATCTTTTGCAATTCCGGTAGCGTCATCGGATTGTACTGTTTTCTGCTATCTCTTCGCTCTACTCGATTCAGTCTAGGTTTCGACAACTCAACTTCGAGATCCAGCACCTTTTGCGCTTTCAGGAGATTGTTTGCAGGCGTATCGTCCTCGAAAAAAGCAAACATTTTAGCTACGTGGGCTACATATTTATCACGTCGCTCCTTTGCTTCTTTTTCTTCGGAAATATAATACTCTTGATCGGGAAGACCCAACCTGCTTGGTGTCAAATTAACCGAATTCTTATTGCTGTCTTTGTCATCTGCTCCGATGCCAATGGAGAACAATCCAATACCGCCGATTGGTTCCATTTCAATCATCAATCTTACAATATCTTCATTGGTTTTGATGGCGTTGATTTTCTCCAAATATTTCTTTATGGGAGCAATTCCTTGCGCATTTCTAGAAACCGTATCGATAATCGATTTGTAGAACGTAACCGTTTTCCCCTGGTCAGAATCGGCTTTGTATTTTGGGTTCTTAAGTGCATCTTTTAATATGTTGAGCGCGTCTTTTTCCGTTTTTTCGAACAAAATATAACTGCTTCCGTACGAAGTCTTATCACTTGGGATTTCCGCTTTGTCTAACCAAGTACCATTTACGTAGCGATAAAAATCGTCATTAGGTTTTACTTTTTGATCCATGTCGGAAACATTGATTCCTTGACTGGTTTTGGTTTTAGCGGCTTGCCCATAGATTGATGAGGATCCTATTAAAAGCGACAGCAATACAATTGCTTTGCAATTAAATTTTGTATTCATAACGTAAATTTATTGGAATGATTAATGACTAATTTTTGATAATCTTTTTAGTAACACTTTGGTTCTCTGTTTTGAAATTCAAGAAGTAAACACCACTCGCCACATTGGAAAGATCGATAGCGTAATTGTTTTGAATGTTTCTAAAATTGGTGTTCGAAATAATAACTTTTCCTGTCAGATCATAGATTTCAATTGATTTCGGCACCGCATTTCCAAAGGAAACATTAAATATAGACTTCGATGGATTGGGATAAACCGCCAATTTAGTAAGGTCAAAATCCTGTGTGCCTAAAACTCCATCAATCATAAAATTGTCAATGATTGCACCTTCATAATTGGTTACTTCATTGGATTTAAAAACAAATCTAAAAATCACATTCGTCTGGTCGTTTATAAAATTCAACGGCAAGCTATATTCCAACTGAGCTAAGTTTCTTCCAGACCACTGCGAACCGATACAATTTACGCAGCCGCCGCCAGTAGGCGATGGGACTGAAAACGAGTTATACCAATTAAGATCTGTGGCAGTACCTAGTGTATTCCAATTCGCACCAAAATCTGTTGAATACTGCATATACAATAAATCTCGTGCGTTTTGCAAATCAAAAGCAAGATTAAACTTGATTACTGGGTTGACGACATGCGACAAATCGTAACACTGAGAAACCAAATAGGCGGTTGTATCATCAGGATAATTTACGGTAAGATTGGTAGCATACACCTGATTCCCTGACGACGCCGTATTGAGGAGCGTTTTCGTACTTACTCCCTTTTGCCATAATTGATCTTGTCCAACTTGATTGTATGAAATTAGATTCGGCGTACCATTTTCAAAGCTATTCGCTACGCCAACAGTTCCGGCGGTATTTACATAAAACAGTGTGCTAGATTGATTGTTTGACAGATTTTCATCGTTACTCATCGTTGCCGTCACGTTTAGGTAATATGCTCCTGAAGTTGTTACAATTTGAGGTAAGTCAATTGTTGTAGACTCCAAAGAATTTAGCGTTCCGTTCCAAACATAATTGAGCGGCGTTCCGTTGTATTGGTAATCAAAGGAAACCGTGTTGATTGCGTTTGTCCCTCGATTTTGAATGGTAACTTGTGGGAAATAAACACCATTACAAGCAATTTCTCCAGACTGTGTTTGCGATTGTTCGATCTTTACGTCATTCTGCAGAATTTCGAATGGAATACTTGTTTGCCAAACACCTCTTCCGTACGTGGAGGCAATTAATTTTTCGTCTTCCACATTAATCGCTAAATCCGTCACAGACACATTAGGCAAATTGGTGTCAAAAGGTTCCCATTGTGTTAGCGTATCGTCTCTATAGTATACGCCTAGACTTGTTCCGATATACAGTGGGTTTATTGAATTTCCACCTTGATGCACAATTACGTTTTTACCGATATTTGGCAATCCTGTATTGAAATTTGAAAAAGTACTTCCTCCGTTGGTAGATATATACGCTTTGCCAGAAGTCCCCTCGGTTGTCAAATAAATTATATTGCTATTAGTAGAATGAATCGCTACCGAAGTTATACTGCTCGTTGGTGAGGAATAAATCAAATTAAAATTAATTCCTTTATTTACGCTTTTATATAAAATTCCGCCATTCACAACATACATAATATTGTCGTCACTCGGATCAATGGCGATTAGTTCTAAATTACTTCCACTAAGTCCAGAGACACTTTGCTGAACCCAAACAGATCCATTAAGTCTATACAATTGACTGTATCCAGCAAAAAGTTCCCCTGCGCTATTTGCTTTCAAAGGTGTTACCCAATTTCCAGATTCTCCAGATGGTCCACCAACTGTTGATGTTAATGAACTCCCACCATTGTTGCTAATAAACAATGTTTCTCCATAATACAAGAACCCGTAATACAAATTACTGTTGGTTGGATCAATGGCGTTATCCATGCCGTCGCCACCATGATAATCTTTCCATAAATTATTTTTGTACGCATAACCGCCATTGTCTTGAAATCCTGCCACAATTTTCGAAGCAGTTTGTTTAGCAACGTCTATCTTATATATTTGCCCAATTTGAGCCGCACCTGTTTTTTCGACAAATGTTCCGCCATTATCTGATGATTGATAAATACCACCATCACTTCCGCAGTATAGATTGTTGCCAAAAAATCCTAAATAATGAATATCTGCATGTGTAAATCGATTGTTATAAGTATTCCAGTTATTCAATACAGTGCAAGTTGCACCGCCATTTGTTGATTTCCAAACATTGAGACAGCCTGTATATATTTCATCCGCATTTGTGGAAGAAACCGCTAATGCTAGATCGTAGTAGGCTTGCGTGTTTTGAAACACATCTGTTGTTCCAGAGGTTTTTACGAAACTGGTTCCGCCGTCAACCGATCTGTAAATACCTTGAAATGCCGAACTTGAAGTCGATGCGCTCAAAATATAAACGTAATTTGGATTCGCTGGAGTAACATCCATGACCAATCTTCCAGAGCTTGACGGCAATCCGGTTAAGACCGTTGAAAATGTACTTCCTTCATCTGTCGAACGAAAAAATCTCGTGTTGGAAACCGCATAAACTGTAGATGGGTTTCCTGGTTTTAGTCTAATCGATCCTGACGAAAAATTACCGGTTCGCACGTTGGTCCATGACACACCGCCATCGACTGTCTTAAAAATTCCGATATTGGTTGCACACCATAGAATTTGATTATTAAAAGGATGAATTAGAATATCTCCTGCTCGATTCGAATTACTTGTAAAAGTCAAACCTGTCGTGCTCCAAGTTGCACCTCCATCAATAGATTTCATCACCCCAATTGAATAGGTGTCGCCCGCGTCCTTATCTCCTGTTGCGATATAAATTACATTTGGATTTGAGTAATCGACAGCAATGCCAGAAACCCCAATTTGTGGTAAATTATCAGACAAGGGTTGCCAATTTATTCCGGCGTCCATGCTTTTCCAAATTCCTCCAGCTGGAGTTCCCATATAAATGGTGTTGGGATTTGAAGGGTCGACACACACAGTATTCACTCTACCTCTTGCTCTAGTTGATTGCGCAGACGCATTTCCAAACGGCCCGATGGGCTCCCAATTGCAAGCCGGAACTGAATTTGGATTGATTGATCTATTTGATCTTGCTGATTTTTTTTCGTTAAATGCAGTCCACATTTCTCCAGGAGTAATCAAAAATCCTTCTGGATTAGTCATGTTTCTCCAATGATATTCCCATCGCATAAAAGGCTTATATCCGCTGCCTTTTTTGCTTTTATCCCTGGTGCGCCAATACTGATCAAACACAGAAACTAAATGGTTAATATCCGCTTTTCCTGCCAGCGATAAGGAATCTTTTTCCAACCAAGGCGCGTTCGAATTAAACTGAGAATAGCCACAATAAAAATTGAGAACTAAAATAATGAGGAGTGATTTTTTCATTTTTAACATTTTTCAAATATAATTAAATAAATTTCACGAAAAATCTATTTAACATCGATCATCTAAATTGAAAATCTTTCTAGTCACATCATTAACATACTGTTAATTTAAGTCCATGTAAGTCGTGTTTTACTACTTTTGTTACAAATATTTTTTATGCTAGATTTCTTCAAAAAATTTCGAATTTACTTCGGAATTATGTCGGTGCTTTCCGTCATTATAATTTTCTTGTTTTACCAAGCATTGAAGCCCAAAAAAACACTGCCAATTTTTAATCCAGCGGATGTGAATCCCGAATTGGTAGATAGCACAGTGCAATACGTTCAAAAATATCATACCATTGCAGATTTTTCCTTTATAAATCAAAATGGAAAAACCATTACGCAAAAAGACTACCAAGGAAAAATTTATGTGGCCGATTTCTTCTTCACCACATGTGGATCCATCTGTCCAATTATGACAACTAATATGGTTGATGTACAAAAAGCTTTTGCGAACAATCCCAAGGTAATGTTGCTGTCACATACCGTCTTTCCCGAAACCGATTCTGTCCCTGCACTTAAAGCCTATGCCATCAAAAAAGGGGTGAATGACCAAAAATGGAATCTTGTTACCGGAGATAAGAAAGCCATCTACACCATGGCGCGCAAATCATATCTCGCTGTAAAGCTGGGAAAACCTTCGGAATTGTATGATATGGTTCATACGGAAAACTTTGTTTTAGTCGATACCAAGCGACGTGTCCGAGGTTTTTATGACGGCACCAAAAAAGAAGAAATTCAACGGCTGATTGAAGATATCTATTGGTTGCTAAGTCAAGAATAAATGAACACTTTTATTCGGCATTTATGACTTGTGATTGTATTTTTATCTTTACTTTTGCAATCTTAATTCAATCTAAATAAGATTTGAAAACAACTATTTCCAGTTTAAAAAAAGGCGAAAAAGCACGCATTGAAGCATTTGATGTTGAGGCCATTCCGTTGAAATTATTGGAAATGGGTTGCTTGCCGGGAAACGTAGTTGAACTGCTTCAAATTGCGCCTTTTGGAGATCCATTATATCTGAATATCAACGGTTGTCATTTGGCGATTCGACAAGAAACTGCTCGTGAAATTGAAGTTACGCTCATCAATAACAAACTGTAATGAAGAGCAAAAAAAACATCAACGTTGCTTTGATTGGAAACCCAAATACTGGAAAAACTTCGGTATTTAATCAGCTGACAGGCCTCAACCAACAAGTGGGAAATTATCCGGGAATTACGGTAGAAAAAAAGATTGGCTTTTGTAAACTTCCCAATAACATCAAAGCTAACATTCTTGATTTGCCCGGAACTTATAGCCTGAATGCGAGTTCTATTGATGAAAACGTAGTGATTGAATTATTGCTTAATAAAAACGATAAGTTATTTCCCGATGTCGCTTTGGTGATCACTGACGTCGAAAATCTCAAAAGAAATTTACTTCTTTTTACACAAATAAAGGACTTAGAAATTCCAACCATTTTGGTTATCAACATGGCGGACCGAATGAAATATAAAGGAATTTCCTTAAATATTCCGCTTTTAGAAGACAAGCTGAAGACCAAGATTGCACTCATTAGTTCCCGAAAAGGACTTGGAATTGAAGAATTGAAAGACCAAATCGTCAACTACAAAACAGTTTCAACCGAACCTTGCCTCAATGCTTCTTCGATAGATCCAGTTTATTTTGATAATCTTCGAAAAACATTTCCCAATCAGTTGCTTTATAAATTATGGTTGGTGATCACGCAAGACGTCAACTTTTTGAATTTGGATCGAAAAGAAATTCATGGTTCTTTCACAAAATCGCATTCCGATTTAAAACGATTACAGCAGAAAGAAACAATCAAACGCTATCAGTTTATCAATGATGTCTTGAAAGAAGGACAGCAAATCGACACTGCCAATGCCAAAGATTTTCGAAGTAAACTCGACCGCGTGTTAACCCATAAATTTTGGGGTTATGTCATTTTCTTTTTGATTTTATCGGTCATTTTTCAATCTATTTTTGATTGGTCTAAGATTCCAATGGACGCTATAGATCAAGCATTTGCGAACTTCAGTGCACTTGCAAACGAAAAACTTCCTGCTGGCGTTTTGACCAACTTGATTGCACAGGGTATCATACCAGGCATCGGAGGCATTTTAATTTTCATTCCGCAAATTGCCTTTCTTTTTATGTTTATTTCAATTCTTGAAGAAAGCGGTTATATGAGTCGCGTTGTTTTTCTAATGGACAAAATCATGCGTCGATTTGGACTTTCAGGGAAAAGTGTTGTCCCTCTAATTTCAGGAACTGCCTGCGCTATTCCGGCGATTATGGCCACTCGAAACATCGAGAATTGGAAAGAGCGATTGATTACAATTTTGGTGACACCTTTCACCACATGTTCCGCACGATTACCTGTTTATGCAATCATCATCGCTTTGGTAATTCCAGATCAGTATGTCTTGGGAATTGTCAATTTGCAAGGTTTGACACTCATGCTGCTCTATTTGATTGGGTTCGGTTCAGCCATTTTTTCTGCCTATCTTTTAAATAAAGTGCTAAAAATAAAAGGCAAGACGTATTTCGTAATTGAAATGCCGAACTATAAATTACCGCTCTTCAAAAATGTATTCATCAACGTCATTGAGAAAACCAAATCCTTTGTTTTTGGCGCAGGGAAAATCATTTTAGCCATCTCTATTATATTATGGTTCTTGGCTTCCAATGGACCTGGTAATAATTTTAATAATGCAGAAAACCAAATCATTGCTAAAAATCAAGTGAAGCCCTTATCTTCTGTTGCATTAGAAACTGCAGTAGCTTCACAAAAACTGGAGAACTCTTACATTGGTTTGATGGGTAAATCAATCGAACCGGTGATCTCACCCTTGGGTTACGATTGGAAAATAGGAATTGCGGTTATTAGTTCTTTCGCAGCTCGTGAAGTCTTCGTTGGTACACTCGCCACCATTTATAGCGTAGGAGATACAGACAATGAAAATACAATCAAGAACAAAATGCAAGCTGAAATAAATCCCATCACTGGAGACAAGGTGTTTAATTTTGCTTCTGGAGTCTCATTATTGCTGTTTTACGCGTTTGCCATGCAATGTGCCAGTACACTTGCCATCACGAAAAAAGAAACTAACTCCTGGAAATGGCCTTTAGCGCAACTTGTTTTTATGAGTAGCTTGGCCTATGTTGTTGCCCTTGTTACCTATCAAGTGTTGAAATAAATTTCATTTTTTTGAAATTCACTTCAACAAAAGTTAATTAAAAAATATTCTTATTTTTAATTTGTCTAAATAAGTTTTAGAGTTTACTTTTGCCGAAAATTATTCCATTCGACAAATGAAACTTATATTTTCCTTCTCCTTTCTCTTTGTTTCCTCTTTTATTTTTGCGCAAGAAGATCTTTTTGATCTTGCCTTAAATGACACCGTCAAAAAACTGTCAACCGTGACTATCATTGTCAAACAGCAAACGCCCGAAAGGTCGCACGAAGTAGAAAACAACGCGCTTTTCTCGGGAAAGAAGAATGAAGTCATTCGTTTGGCCAATCTTAATGCTAATGTTACGACCAACAATGCGCGCGAAGTTTTCAGTAAAGTACCAGGAGTTTCGATTTGGGAAAATGAAGGGTCTGGAATTCAAATTAATGTTGGCGTCAGAGGTTTGAGTCCAAATAGAAGTTGGGAACTCAATACACGCCAAAACGGCTACGACATTTCTTCCGATATATTTGGCTATCCTGAAGCGTACTACAATCCGCCGTTAGAAGCGGTAGACGCTATTCAACTAGTTCGTGGTGGCGCATCTTTACAGTTCGGTTCGCAGTTTGGAGGCATGCTCAACTACGTCTTAAAAAGAGAATCACAAAAACCTTTCTCGTTTGAATCTCAAAACACCCTCGGCAGTTACGGTTTAATAAGTTCGTATAATGCTATTGGCGGAACAAAGAACAAATTTTCCTACTACGTCTACAATCATTATCGAGTTGGAAAAGGATGGAGAGAAAATAGCGACTATGAAGTGCGAAATTCCCATGCCTATATTGGATATCAATTTACGTCCAATACCAAATTATCGCTTGAATACACCAACATGGATTATGAAATGCAGCAAGCTGGAGGTTTAACCGATGTGCAATTTAAAGACAATCCGAGACAATCATTGCGAGAACGAAATTGGTTTGGAACGCCATGGAATGTGGCAGCCTTAATTCTTGACACAAAACTAACAGCACATTTAACACTCAACACCAAGCTATTTGGCCTTATGGGCGAGCGAAACAGTGTTGGATTTACCGCCACACCAGACAAAGCTGATGCAATTGATGGAACCACAACTGACTACGCCAATCGTCAAGTTGATCGCGATTTTTATAAAAACTTGGGAATTGAAACCCGCAGTATCTACAGCTACAAATTGGGAAAACAAGATCAAAATTTGGCTTTTGGAATGCGACTATATCAAGCCAACACCACGCGAAAACAACAAGGAAAAGGTACAACAGCAGCCAATTTCGATTTAGCAATTGATGGCAGATTCTCTCGTGATTTGGATTTTCAAACCAACAACATCGCATGCTTTGCAGAAAATCAATTTAAGATTACAAACAATCTGAGTGTCACGCCTGGAATTAGATATGAAAGCATCAAGTCTTCTATCGACGGTCGATTTTCAATTACCAACGGAAACGACGTCAATGTAACTCCAGAAACACTTTCTCGAAATAAGATTTTAGCTGGAATAGGCATCGAATATAAGATCAAAAAAACGAACTTTTACACGAATTTCTCTCAAGCATTTCGCCCTGTTTTGTTCTCTGATATCACGCCACCAGCTACAACAGATGTCATTGATAAAGATTTAAAAGACGCGGACGGTTTTAACTTTGACTTTGGTTACCGTGGCAATTTGTTGGGTTGGATCAGTTTCGATGTGAGCTATTTCTATTTAAACTACAACAACCGAATTGGATCGATTCGCAAATTTATCAATGACGACCCGACTCAAAACACTTATCTATTTCGAACCAATCTAGGAACCACAGTTCACAAAGGAATGGAAAGTTTTGTTGATTTGAATATTTCAAAAGCAATGAAAGTAAATCAACAAATTGGCGACATCCAATTGTTTACGACCTTATCTTTTATTGATGCAAAGTACACTAATTTCAAAATCACGCAAGTTTCTGGAACAGCACCCAATATTGTACTTTCAGAAAGTAATCTAGCAGGCAATCGCGTGGAAAATGCACCGCGTTACATTCATAATTTTGGACTCACTTGGAGTTACAAGAGCTTTTCTTTCACCCTTCAAAACCGAAGAACTGGCAAAGTTTATTCCGACGCAAACAATACGGAAACTCCAAATACAACTGGTGTTACCGGAAAACTTGACGGTTATTCAGTCTATGATCTTTCGATGGAATACCGATTCTTACAGAAATTTAATGTTCGTGGCGGAATCAATAATTTATCGAATGTAATTTACGCAACCAGAAGAGCAGGTGGTTATCCCGGTCCTGGAATTTTACCCAATGACGCGCGGACTTTCTTTGTGAGTGTTGGTGTTAAATTGTAAGCAACAAGCAAAATAAAAGTTTACCTTTAGACTATGAATTTTCAAGAAATCGCTGTTTATATTATCCTAGGTTTTGCCATCGGTTTTCTGGTACGAAAGTTCTTTTGGAAGAAAAAATCAAAGAAAAACTGTGGTAAGGACGATTGCGGATGTTAGTAGATTACTTTGCGATTTCTACTTTTATACAATAGTCTTTGGGGTTAATTTTGATGCTATCTTTCGGATAAGGAACCAGCCGAATCGACTTGATTTTCGCTATCGGAATGGCTAATGTTTTTGATAACCATGTCTTGTTTTCTTCGACTTTTTTTGAGGAGAAAGTCAATATTTCTTCGTCCATCCATTTCTTATTTTGATACACAGACACTAATACTTGTGCCTCGCCTCCCCAAACACAATTGACGCCTTCTGGGCAGCGCGCATCCGAAATTACTTGCTTCAACACGAGTTGCGTTCCTTTGGCTTTCAAAGTTTTGCTTTGTGTAATCGTAAAATCGGTTAGTTTTTTCGCTTTTTTGTGTTTTTGCGCCTGAACCGAAAAAGTCATCACCGTCAAGAAAAAAAGAAAGAATACGTTTTTCATTTTACTGGTTTGAAGAATGTTAAATCAACTTTACAAAAAGATTGCTTGCAATTTTATTCGAAATTACCATTTCTTTTTTATCGGCACTAATTTTTAAGGACAAATCAAAATCTTCTTTTGCAAGCAGTGTAATTTCCGAACCTAACGCTATCTTATTCGTGTCGAGATATTTTAGAAAGGCGGCAGAAGAGTCTTTCACACCAACGCAAATCCCAGTTTGACCTTGCAAAAGTTCAGAAAGCAATACTTTTTCGATGGTGACGATATTTCCGTCAGGGTCAGGAATGGGATCGCCGTGCGGATCTTTGGTTGGATTGCCTAAGAAATTCGCTAGTTTATTGATGAGTTGCTCAGACTTGATATGTTCTAATTGTTCCGCAATGTCATGCACTTCATCCCACGGAAAATTCAATTTTTCGACGAGGAAAACTTCCCACAAGCGATGTTTACGCACAATCATCTTAGAGGCCAATTGTCCTTTTTCGGTGAGTGAAACACCTTGATATTTCTTATAGTGAATCCAATCTTTTTCGGCTAACTTTTTCAGCATATCTGTTACTGAAGACGCCTTGGTTTCCATCTTTTCGGCGATGGCATTGGTGCTCACTTCGGCTTCTGAAATGGTTGTGAGATGGTAGATGGTTTTGAGGTAATTTTCTTCGGATAAGGTCATTTTGATTTGGGATTTTGGATTTACGATTTGGGATTCTAAATTTGACGGAACCCTAGCCCTGATGGCAGTGGCATCCTTTTTTGTTTTAGAATAAGTCGATTCTCTACGCTCGCGCTGATAAAACAAAAAAGATATAACGAACAGCAGGTTTCAGCTCCTAATTTTTAATAATAAACAACGGGATTTTGATTTCGTGACGGACTTGATCTACTGTAGTTCCGAATAACAAATCCTTGAACGTATGATGACCGTGCGTACCCATAATCAGAATATCAAAATGGCCTTCATTGACTGTTTTTGCGATGCTCTTTCCGGGTTTGCCAAAGCCCAATTTCGACACAACGTGGTAGCCTTTGTCGTTCAACATTCGAACATATTCTAGCAATAATTCCTCATCAATTGTGGTTTCGTGATCGCTGACATCCTTCCCGTACATCATGGCGCCGACAGTTTCGACAACATGAATCAAGGTGTAACTGGCCTCTTTTCCTCCTAAATCTATTGCGTGTTGCAGCGCTTTTTCATCGGCGTTGGAGAAGTCGACGGTTACTGCAATATTCTTTCTTTCATTGCTTTGAAAACTGGAGAACTTTAGGTCAAGATGGTGCGGCGAATGGTTTTTGATGATCAATTTATTTTGAACGAAGAAAGGCTTGAAGACGATATACAGTAACAAAACTAGAAATCCAACGGCCAAAGGCACGACGGTCAACCATAATATGATTGGATTTTCCGAGGTTTCTAGCCAACCTGTAATTTCGTCGAAGACCAATTTAGCGTTTAAGGAAACGATGATACTTGCGATAATCCATGCCGCGATTTGAGTGGCTCTGCTAATGTGAAAGCCTTTCATTTTAGATTTGTCGCTGACGAAATGTATCAATGGGATAATTGCAAAGCCGAGTTGCAAACTCAAAATCACTTGACTTAAAATCAGCATTTTTCCGGTCACGCTTTCGCCATAAACCAAAATCACGATTACTGCTGGAACGATGGCAATGAGTCGCGTGATGATGCGGCGAACCCACGGTTGAATTCTTAAATTTAAATAACCTTCCATAACGATTTGTCCCGCCAAAGTTCCAGTTACTGTTGAGCTTTGACCTGCGGCAATAAGTGCAATTGCGAACAAAACTGGTGCCCATTTAGTTCCTAAAATTGGCGCTAAAAAGCGATGCGCATCTTGAATTTCCGCCACTTCATACATGCCGTTTTTATAGAAGGTGGCGGCGGCTAAAATCAAAATAGCGGCGTTGACAAAAAAGGCCAAGTTTAAGGCAATGGTGCTATCAATAAAGTTGTATTTGAGCGCTTGTTTGATGCCGATGTCGCTGCGATCAAATTTTCGCGTCTGTACTAAAGAAGAGTGCAGGTATAAATTATGCGGCATGACGGTAGCGCCTATAATTCCAATGGCGATATACAAAGCGGATTCATTCGGCAGCGATGGCACCAATCCGTATATTATTTTAGGCAATTCGGGTTGGGCAAAAATCATTTCGAAAATAAAGGAAAATCCAATAATGACGACTAGTGCAATAATGAATGCCTCCATTTTTCGCATGCCTTTGTTGATGAGAAACAGCAGCAAAAAAGTATCTAAAACTGTAATGAGAACACCGTTGATTAAGGAAATATCGAACAGCAAATTCAAACCAATCGCCATTCCCAGTACTTCCGCCAAGTCGCAAGCAGCAATGGCAATTTCCGCAAGAAAGTAAAGAATATAGTTGATGAACTTGGAATACGTTTCTCGTGAAGCTTGCGCCAAATCGCGTTGGGTGACAATTCCCAGTCGGGCACTTAAACTTTGCAAAAGCAACGCCATAACGTTACTCATGAGCAACACCCAAAGTAGCGCATAACCAAATTGACTTCCTCCGGCGATGTCTGTCGCCCAGTTGCCTGGATCCATATAGCCGACACTGATGAGATATGCTGGCCCGAAAAAGGCTAGAATTTTTCTGAAAACAGTCGTTTTGTTTTGGGTTGGAACCGATTGATTTACTTCTTCTAAGGATTTGCTCATAGGAACTACTTTGAGCAAATATAAAAATTTATTTGATTAAAGTAAATATATTTTTAGACTGGTCTAAAAATATTATTTACAAAAGAAACACTTATGTTTTATCTTTGAAAAATGAAGCACTACGATTATATTTTCACGGGGACTGGCCTATCGGCTTTAATGACAGTTCGTGAAATGATACGTTCCGGAAAATTCATAAACAAAGCGATTTTACTTCTAGACCAAGATGCTAAAAGAACCAACGACAGAACTTGGTGTTTGTGGGAAGAAGAAGCTTCGTTTCCTGACTTGATTCACCAAAAATGGCCCAAAGCACTTTTTAAAAATAATGTTCTCGAAAAGGAAATGGAGTTGAATCCGTATTCCTACTTCATGTTGAAAGGCTTGGATTTTTACAACGCTACTTTTGAACTAATTTCAAAAGAAACGAACATTACATTTTTGCAGCAAAAAGTAATTGATTTTGAAGAACTCGACGCGCATTGTTTGGTTAAAACCGAAACCCAATCGTTTACTTGCAACCGAATCATCAATAGCATTTTTAATCCTGAAATTGTAAAAAACCAGTCGCAATTTCCGTTGTTGCAACAACATTTTATAGGATGGTTTATCAAAAGCAAAGAAGCTGTTTTTACTGATAATTGCGCGACTTTTATGGATTTCTCTGTGGCACAAAAAGGAAATACACGCTTTATGTATGTTTTGCCTTTTTCATCAAACGAAGCCTTAATCGAATATACTTTGTTCTCGAAGGATTTGTTAGAAAAAAGCGAATACGAAATCGCGATTAAAAACTACATCGAACAACTCGGCATTTCCGAATATGAAATTCTTGAAAAGGAACACGGTAATATTCCGATGACCTGTTATCCGTTTTGGAAAAACAATAGTAAGAACATCATCAATATTGGTTCTGCTGGCGGTTGGACGAAGGCGAGCACGGGTTTTACTTTTAAAAACACCATCAAGAAATCTAGATTGTTGGTCTCTTTTTTGTCCAATGAAAAAGACTTTCGCCAATTTCATCAAAAAGATCGATTTTGGTTTTACGATTTGTTGCTTTTAGACATTCTAGACCAACATAACGAAAAAGGCGCCGCTATTTTTTCTTCTTTGTTTCAAAAAGGAAAAGCGTCGTTAATTTTTAAATTCCTCGATGAAGAAACGTCGGTTTGGGAAGATTTGCAAGTCATTTGGAAATGTCCAAAAGGTCTTTTTATTAAAGCTTTGTTGCGAAGAATGGCAGGTCTGCGTTAGGGATTACAGCGGCATCCTTTTGTGCTTGTCAATACACGTCGACTGCACTTAGTGACAAGCACAAAAGATATAGCGGAAAGCCCGACCCCGATTAGCACGAGATTCCTTTTCATCACTATTTTCCCAATCGGGGTAACGCCCTAAAAATCTATGATTGGATAACAAATCTTTATGATTTCTTTAAAGCGAACCTCTCGAAAACTGTTTATCTTTGCCTTCGGAAATTGAGTATTAAAAAATCAAATATCAAAATTATGTATCCAGAAGAAATGGTTAAACCGATGCGAAACGAACTTTCTGAAGTGGGTTTCCAAGAATTATATAGCGCTGAAGCCGTTGAAAATGCTTTAAAATTAGACGGAACAACATTAGTAGTCGTGAATTCTGTTTGCGGTTGTGCTGCTAGAAACGCGCGTCCAGGAGCAAAAATGAGTTTAGATGGTGCTAAAAAACCAGACCATTTAGTGACTGTTTTTGCCGGTGTCGATAAAGATGCCGTAGATGCTGCCAGACAACATATGTTTCCTTTTCCTCCGTCATCGCCTAGTATGGCTTTGTTCAAAAATGGCGAATTGGTGCACATGTTAGAGCGCCATCACATTGAAGGACGTCCAGCGGAGTTGATCGCGGAGAACTTGAAAGACGCTTACGAAGAGTTCTGTTAGTTTTTAACCGAAAAGCGCGCTATGATTAACGCAGAGAGCGCAACGCAAAAAAATTATTTATTAAAGGCACATTTATTTGTGTCCTTTTTTATTTAAAAACTTGGCGAACCTTGCGAAAAACTTTGCGCGCTTTGCGGTAAAACTTTATCTTTGCCCTCGAATTCTTCCAATTAGAGTTCAACACATATTTCTCA
>CANHEA010000013.1 GCA_947459635.1 Flavobacteriaceae bacterium
GAAGCAACCAAAAAATGGTCAATGCCAATCCAAAATTGGGGATTAATCCTCAACCAGTTCTTAACTATATTTGAAAAAAGGGTTCAACTTTAATTAAAAAGTCAAACCCTATTATTTTTTAACTTACACACTTTGCGGGATAGTGTCTTCTTTTCTTATTTTTTCTTGGATTTTCTTTTAGATTTTTTCTTCTTATCTGCCGCTTTCTTTGCCTTTTTTTCTTTCAACTTCTTTTTGGCTTTTTCTTTTTTAGCTTTTTGCTTTTTCTTTTTCTTTGACTTTTTCTCCTTGTCTTTTATTTTTTCGCTTAGAACTTTTAGTTTTTTGATGTTCTTTTTGCTCAATTTCATTGGCTGCTCAACTGGAGCTTCTGCAATACTTTTAATATCTGACACATCATTGCTTATTGTTTTATCATCTTCCTCAACTGGAACTGCTATCACCTTACTAGCTGCTGGAACTCTCGGTTTTCTTACCGTTGTTTTACGAACAGGAGTTGGCTTTTGCGCTGGTGGAGTAACTTTATTCTCTATTTTTTCTACTGGCTGATTGCTATTTTCAGGTTGCTTATTTTCCTCCATGGTACGCTCTAATTAATTGTTACTTTATCGTTATTTAAATATTAAGCAAATGTAAACTAATAAATAAATAGCTCAATGTTAAGTTTTTAGTTTGGTCAAAAACTTAACATTGGAAATGTATAGATTATACTAGACAATGTAGTTAGCGTAAAAATAGTAGAAATAAAAAAAACCGCTTCGTTTCCGAAGCGGTTTGACAATTCAGTACCATTTAATTCCTTTATCGTCAAGGAACTAGCTCTATTTGATATCTTTCAAATTAAAACATATTTTCTATCCGATGCATGTAAACTCGCTTTTTACTTTTCACATATCAAAACGCAAATACCATATTAATCCTTTATACATCTTATTGAAAAACCTCGGGCTTTCTTAGCGGACACTCTGCTTGCATTGGGACCAAGGTAGTATACATTTCGTGACCAAGCTGAAGCAGCGTCAAATTCTGAAGAACTCCACCAGTTGGCTAAAGCACCATTGCTAGAATAAGTGCCATTAAAATCGCGATAACCACCCGGAATTGCAGTAAAACCGGAACTATTAGTTGCACCAGCGTTTGGCGCTTGCCAATTTGACGGTGTTTTCATTTTTCCTCCTGCCACAGCAACGCCACCCAAAAAGTCAGTTAGCGTTGTCCATTCTGCATCAGTGGGAACATGCCAACCCGTTGGTGCCAAAGTTTTGTTTGGCGTGTTCGGATCATTATCGTGTATTCCTGCAACTGCATACCAATTATACAGCTTTCCATAGGTAGTCCCAGCAGCATCATTGTTACTGTAATAACACCAAGCACCTGTGGTCAAACTAGCCCACTGCGTAGGATCGCTTACTTGCGGAATGACTGCACCGTCACTATAACGCGAAACGTTTAGATTTTGTTGCATCCAAGTTTGTTGACCAATTGCAACATAGGTATATGTGTTCTGATCTAAATCTAAAAAACTTCCATCTGGTTGCGGCGGATCTACTGGATCTACTGGGTCTACCGGATCTATTACAACATCACAAACTTGCAAAATGCCCAAATCCACTGAACCATTATTAAGCATACCCTGACTTGTAGCAACAGAAACTACACCAACAGCAGTGCATCTAATGCTAAAAGGCCTTGGCTCTGATGAACAACTTAACCAACTAAATTGGAAAACACCATTGACTATTGGGACATATGATACAGAACTTGCTACCGCCAACCTAGCAGTCCCATTTATAATATTTTCATTATTACAGTTCACTACTGTTCCTTGAATGATTGTTGTAAAAGGTGCTTCCGTCGCTGAAGGTGGTTGAACTACAATCGTTGGTAGTGTTGTATTGGCAGATAAAGGACCTATTTGTTGTGTATAAAGAAGTTCACTCGCTGTTGAACAAGTACCACCGCCATTATAATAAATCAAAACCGTCAATACTTCATTTGCAGGAACCAAACCAGAGATCTGACCTGAACTATTTGTATACCCATAACCAGATTGACTACCAATAGGTGTATTTCTTTTTATCACTACTTGCAAATTTGACATAAAAACTTGTTGTGAATTCATAACTCTGATAGATAAAGTTATAGTCGGAAATTGGGCATCGCAATTCCACCAAGAGAAGTGATTCACCGTTCCGACATATTTATTTCCTACTTTCGTGGCACTTCCTTCTTCTTTCCAATAGCCCGCTATTTCATCAAAATACCATAATGGTATTGAAGTTGGCGCAGTAGACATTTGCTCATTGTTGATGGGCATTTCTATAGTAGCAGGATTTACAATTTGTAATTTATTTCCAGTAGCATCCTGCAATTCGATATTCATCATACCATAAGTTTCTAAGATACGTTGTGCACCTGAACTATTTTCAGCCATTAGACTTCCAGGCATTTTTTGGAACGTAGTTTTGTCTGCTGGGTCTAAATGGTGCATCAATACTTTTACACTCCCAGTGTAGGCCGCTCCCGCTTCTGTTTTGAAATTTCCATCAAACGACACTTTAGCGCCATTACTAAGAGAAACGTTGCTTGATGAACCGCTTTCAATAGTGGCTTGAACATTCGCAGTCAGCATTGTAATCTTAATATCCGTTTCTCCCGCACTTGGAACCACCGTACGTGACCCATTGATAAACCCTGATTTTTTTGCAGTGACATAGGCGAATTTCTCGAAAACTTCTGCATTTCTTATATAAAAAATTCCATCTGAATTAGTAAACTGGGTGCTGGCACCTATCTTGATTTCAACGCCTTCGATAGGTTCTGAAGATTCGTTGATGACTTGTCCAATAAAATCTCTTGCGACTAGGTTTCCGAAATTTTCAGTAATATTCCCAGTTGGATTTGGAGCAACATCTTTGTCATCACTTTTACTGCAATTCAATAAGGTGAATACAAGTAATAAAACGGAGATTGATTTTGCTAATTTCATAAGCGAAGATTTTAGTTGGTTATGACAATGTGACCTATAGGTATAGAAATCCTAAACGATTAAAAGTAAAGTTAACTTAAAAATCTGAAAAACAAGTTGTTTACCAGAACAAATAATCTAAAAATCTAAGTTAAGTCTTAAGTACGACAACATAAAAATACTAATTCTATTTCACCTGGACCTGAGCCATAAGAGACCGCTAAACAGCAAAAAAAATCCCAAGAATGCTTCCTTGGGATATTTTTGCTTCAATATTATTTTTTGTTTATTTCTGTCCTTCCAAAGTAAAGGGGCTATTTTGTCTCAAGCTTGCCGTTGGAGAAGTTGTAATCGAACACAAATCATCACCTTGGTACCAAATACCTTTATACTGTATATCAACTCGGATATAGTATTGCGTATTAGCAGCTGGCCCGCCAGGCAAATCAGCTAATTGGAAACTTGATTCAGTTGATTCAAGTATTCTGGTTTGAGTCCCGTCCACTATTACAAATCTATATTTTTCCGCACCCAAAGTTTGCTTTGCAAAAATAGTAGTCCAAAGAGAATTAACTGTACTTCCACATTGCGGAACTATTACTCTTGATTTTTCAGGTAAATTCGGTGTTTTTATCGTACACGCCAGGTTAACAACATTTTCAAAATTAAGTGATGAATCTAGAGCCACTTGCACTTCTATTTTATAAGTAGTTGCAAGCGCGATATTATTTAGCCCTAATTCAGTCATATTAAAACTATTTTTCGGCGTATCAATCATGCCAACCAAATTATCTGTTGCCTCATCTTTTATAATAAATCTATAACGATAAACCGGTATTTCAGGTGGAAGTTGTCGACAGAAAATAGATTGAGAAATATTTTCCAATTGGGAACCACAGTCTGGTATGATAAAAAATGTTGCACTTGATGGATTCGCATCTTCGTTACATGATGCAAAAAACATAGCAGATGTAAAAAACATAGCAATTAATCCCAAGCAAAAAAATAACTTTTTCATATATCTAATTTTAGTCTAAAAGTGTGATTAGTAATTCACAGTTAATTATGAAATTTTTAATTCTTCGTCAAATATAAAATTAATTTAAATACAATAACACATAAATAAACTAAATTCCACCAGACCAATTACACCTTGTGGTATTTACCTTAGCATATCAAAACAAAAAAATACAGTTCAAAATAAAGCAGTTAGTGTTATACCAATAGACACTTCAGAAATTTTGATTTCGCTTATTTCTTCTTCTGTTGCGCCTTTTGTGCTTCTGCATCTTCCATAATCTTTTGCAACTTTTGTTGGAATCCGCTTTTCTTCTTAGGCTCTTTTAATTTATTTTCTTGAATCTGCGCATGAATTTTTTCAGAATCTACAATATAATTCTTAATGACGAACATAATTCCGATTGTAATCAAATTGGAAATGAAATTATACAAACTCAATCCTGCACCATAACTATTGAAAAATATCAACATCATTACCGGCGAAACATAAATCATGATTTTCATAATCTTGCCCATATCTGGCATTCCTTCTTGCTGCGGCGCTGCCATTTGCTGATCGCCAGACGTCATTTTCATATAGAAGAAAATTGCAATCGCAGCCAAAATTGGAAACAAACTAATATGATCTCCATACAACGGAATGTGAAACGGCAACTTCACCACTTGATCAAATGAAGACAAATCATCTGCCCAAAGGAAACTCTTTTGTCTTAATTCAAAAGCCGATGGGAAAAACTGAAATGACGCGTACATAAACGGAATCTGAATCAATGCTGGTATACAACCTGCCATCGGATTAACACCAGCCTTGTTATACAACTTCATCGTTTCTTGTTGCTTTTTCATCGGATCTTTTCCGAATTTGTCATTCAATTCATTGATCTCCGGACGCAATACTTTCATTTTGGCTTGCGACAAAAACGACTTATAGGTAATCGGCGACATCGCAATTTTGATGATAATCGTAAACACAATGATGGCGATTCCATAGGCAATATATGAACTCAAGAATCCAAATAACGGAATGAAGATAAACATGTTGATCCATCCAAAAATTCCCCAACCTAACGAAATAATCTTGTTGATGTTTCTATCATAAGATTTCAATAATGTATAATCCGTTGGTCCCAAATACCAATTCATTTTATAGTCTATCTCGCCATTGGTGAACGCTAGCGGAATATTGGCTTTGAATTGTTTCGTGAATAAAGTGTCTTTTTCTGCATCAACCACTAAATTATTGGAGTGCAATTTGGCGCTTTCAAATGGAGTTTTGGTGAGCAGGATCGCACTAAAAAAGTGTTGCTTAAAGGCTACAAAACTAACTTTATTCGGATTTTCTTCTTTGTTTTGTCCTTGTCCAACATAATTTATTTTATCGCCCTCATATTCGTAATATGTCTCGGTATAACGATTTTCATACGCGAGTCCTTTTTCGTTTCGAATCGCTTTCAAATTCCATTCTAAATCCAATGGTTTGCTGGTATTCAAGACTTTATTCAAACCATGAGAACGAAGATCAAAATCAACCATATAATCGTCGGCTTTTAGAACATATTTATATTCTAAATAGGCATTCTCGCCCGCTTTCAGTCGCATCGATACAATCTGATTGTCCCCTACTTTGCTAACCGTTGGCTCAAAATATAAGTCTTTGGTTTGCAATGATCTGTTGTCGCGAGTCAACAAACTAATATTCAAATCAGAATTGTTGTCTTTGATTAAAGAAACCAACTGACCTGAACCTTTTCTAAATTTTTCTTGATTTTTTAACGTTGCTTCGGTAATGAATCCACCTTTATTGGCAATCACAATTTTGACCAATTTATTCTCGATGGTCGTAAAATTATCTTTGGCAGACGGAAGTGACGCTGAATAAGCAAAATCTCCCAAAGAGGCGTGCAAAGCAGACAATTGAACTGAGTCTTTCGGCGTTGCAGCTGCAACATTTGCTACTGTTGTTGCTACCTGTGCTTTTTTAGCTGCTTCCTTTTGAACCAATTCCTTCTTGGCTTTTTCTGCAGCAATTTCTTTGTCTGAAGGTTGATTTTGATACATAATCCAAATCAAAATACCAAAAATCAATGCAAAGCCTATGATCGAATTCAGGTCTAACTTTTTCTCTTCCATTCTATTTTTCTAAAAACTAATTAATTATTTCTTTTTTGCTTTTACTGTTGCGGACACAAAACTAACAAATAAAGGATGTGGATTAGCAACTGTACTTTTATATTCGGGATGGTATTGCACTCCAATAAAAAATGGATGATTCGGCAATTCTACAATCTCCACCAAATTGGTTTCTGGATTAATTCCCGAGGACATCAATCCTGCTTTTTCTAATGCTTTTGCATAATCACTATTATATTCATAACGGTGACGATGACGTTCTAAAATGCTACTTTGCCCATAAATTGCATGCGCTAATGAATTGGGTTTCAAATCACATTTCCACGCTCCCAATCTCATGGTTCCGCCTTTATCGGTAATGTTCTTTTGCTCTTCCATCAAATCTATGACTGGGTGAGATGTACCTTGATTCATCTCGGTTGAATTCGCATCTTTATGACCCAAAACATTTCGAGCGTACTCAATTACTGCCATTTGCATTCCGAGACAAATTCCGAAAAACGGTAAGTTATTTTCTCTTGCATAGCGAACTGCTTCAATTTTTCCTTCGATGCCTCTTTCGCCAAAACCAGGCGCGACAAGAATCCCATCGAGTCCCTGCATTTTTTCGGAAACATTTTCGGCGTCAATATACTCTGAATGCACCGAAACCACATTAACTTTCGTTTCATTGGCAGCGCCGGCATGAATAAAAGCTTCTAATATAGATTTGTAGGAATCTTGCAATTCGACATATTTCCCAATCAAACCAATATTCACCGTATGTTTAGGATTTTTCAATCGATGTAAAAACACATTCCAGTTTTTGAGATCTGGAGCTGCTTTTTTCGGTAGATTTAATTTCTTCAAAGCAACGACATCTAAGCCTTCTTCCAACATCAAGTTTGGCACTTCATAAATGGTAGATGCATCTATCGATTGGATTACGGCTTCTCTTTTTACATTGCAAAACAAAGCTAACTTTTGACGTAATTCATCCGAAATTTCATGCTCTGTTCTACAAACCAAAATATCCGCTTTGATTCCGCTTTCCATTAAGGTTTTTACAGAGTGCTGTGTTGGCTTGGTCTTCAACTCACCAGCAGCAGCCAAATAGGGCACCAAAGTAAGGTGAATTACAATTCCGTTGCTTTCGCCCAATTCCCAGACCAATTGACGTACGGATTCGATGTAAGGTAGCGACTCAATATCACCGACAGTTCCTCCGATTTCAGTAATCACAATATCAAAATCACCGGAATTTCCGAGCAATTGCATGCGTTCTTTAATTTCGTTGGTAATGTGAGGCACGACTTGAACGGTCTTTCCGAGGAATTCACCGCGACGTTCTTTTTCAATTACGGAGAGATAAACTCTTCCTGTCGTTACGTTATTCGCTTGTGACGTGGGAACATTTAGAAATCGTTCGTAATGTCCTAAATCCAAATCAGTTTCTGCGCCGTCATCGGTGACATAGCATTCGCCATGTTCATATGGATTTAGCGTTCCTGGGTCTACATTGATGTACGGATCAAATTTTTGAATCGTAGTCCTGTAGCCTCGTGCTTGCAATAATTTTGCTAATGAAGCAGCGATAATTCCTTTACCGAGTGAAGAAGTCACACCGCCAGTAACAAAAATATACTTCGTTTGATTCATTGTTTTGTTGTTGTAGTTGTGTTGTTGTTGTTTAAAAAACGAGGCAAAAGTACAATTATTAATTGAGAAAAAAACGAATTTGAAAATGAGATAATTTGGAAATTTAGAAATGAAAAACGGCAACGATTAAGGTACATTTTCAAATTACTTAATTTTCAAATTTTCAAATTAAATAGGCTTCGGATATTGCCTCTTTATATTTCGAATTAAATCTTCTAATCCGTTCAATTTAAGTTCATAAACCAATTGCATTTGCTCACCCAACGTTCCTTTAGGAAAACCTTTGTTGCTATACCACACAACGTAATATTCAGGCAAATCAATTAAGAAACGTCCTTCATATTTTCCGAATGGCATCTTCGCATGAGCGAGTTCAATGAGCTTTTTTTGATCTTGATTCATATTGAAAGGACAAAAAAAACAAGAGCCAAGATTCAAGACAATATCTTGTTTCTTGGCTCTTGCTTCTATTTTATAAGAATTATTTCCAATGAAAAGTAACGTCTTTTTCGATATCGGGATGCAAACTCAAAAACACAGGACAAGTCATGGCCGCTCGTTCTAGAATCACTTTGTTTTTTTCGGTGGTATCCGGAAGGTGCAGTGAAACAATGATTTTAGCGATCTTTCTGGGTTCTGCTTGCATGATTTTGGTGATTTCTACGGTCGAGTCAACTAAGTCAACGTCTAAATCCTTCGACTTTATGGCCATAATAGAAATCATACAACTCCCTAAAGAAGTTGCGACCAAATCTGTTGGGGAAAATGCTTCTCCCTTTCCGTGATTGTCTGTTGGTGCATCTGTTAGGATCGTAGTGCCTGATTGCAAATGCTCACAAGTAGTTCGTAATTCTCCTAAGTACGTTATTTTTGATGTCATTAGTTTACTTGTTTTACAGACAAATCATCTTGGTATTCCATAATGTAGATACCTTTATTAGCAAAACCTTCATTTCCTTTCTTTGTATACTCGAATTTACTTTCGACTTGCTCCGATTTTACTTCTGATGCTGAAGTTGTGAAGGATGCGCTTTGCGTAATACGCATCAAAGTGTCGAATGTTAAGTCAAAACCACGTGTCGCAAATTGACTTGGGAAAACTTTGTTGATGTCTTTATACTTTTTCTCGAAGGCGATGGCTTCTGGAGTATTATTCTCGCGTGTTAATGACGGATACAATAATTTCAGAATGGTCAATCGCTTCATAGACACTTCTTCAAAATCGAGGGTTTCATTCGGCTCAATAATTACCAATTGGATTTGAAAATTGGACATCTCGTTGAGTAATACATTGGTTGTTCCCAATATCAGACCTGTTCTTTCCGAATCGAGCACAACAAAATTAGGTACATCTTTAACAAACAACGATTTAAGATTTACGATATCTAAAGCACCATTATCAAGCAGCGTTACAAATTTGGCAGTCGGAAAATTCTTGGTAATAAAATCTTTGTTGTAAAGTCTTTTTGGATCACTTACCACAATGATATTTCCGTTTTTGGATAACATATAATTAAATATCGCTGTTTTTCCAAAATCTGCCGGCGGCATAGCTTGGAAAAGGTTTGCATAGGGTTTCCCAATTTCCTTTGACAGTGGCGAGATAACCGGCACATTTTTACCTCCAAGTAGTTCAGCAGTTTTCTCAACGTACTGCTGGTAAAAAGGCCCAATTACAGCATCCGCTTCCTCTAATTTGTTGTTTTTGATGATATTCTCAACATTAGAACTCATCTTGCTTTCTTCTGAATCAAAAATCTTGACATCCACGTTTAGACCTAATGTTTTAGCGGAATCAATAGCTACCAAAGCACCTGAATAAAAGTCTAATGTCATATTAAGAAAAGCATCTTTCTTCAATCTGACGTCGATGGTTTTTACACTATCATTTTGAATTTTCGCTGCATTAAAGGGTAACAAAAGAACCAATTGTTTTCTTGTTGCATTTACCACAACAGTTTTGCTCGCTTCTTTGTATACTTGCGACGGACTGCTTTCAGTCTTAATAGTTCCTTTTCCGGGCACTTTCAAAATCATGCCTGATTTTACGCCGTCTTTTAAGGTTGGATTAAGTTGAATTAATTCTTCTTCAGTCACTTTAAAATATTGCGTCAAACTGTACATGGTGTCGCCAGACTTCACTTCATAATTTGCAAATCCATTTTTGGTAAGCGTTCGCACGGTTTTCGTTTCTACAATCTCGTCTTTTACAATTTCGGTAACCACTGGCTTTGGTTTTTCGACAATTGGACGCTCCGTTATTACTTTTGAAGTTTCAGGTTTCGACGGAACACCACTTATGATTAGCTTAAAACCAACAGGCAAATTGGAAACAATTTGAGGATTGCGTTGTTCCAATTCTTGCACACTTATTCCATATTTCTTGGCAATTCCAAACTTCGTTTCTTTAGGTTCAACGATGTGAGTAACACTGTTTTCCTTATCAGTCTTTGTTACTACCACTGGATTGGGTTGTGATTCGACAACTTTCGGTTTTACTGGTTCTTCCGCAATGGTCTCGCTGGATTTTGCTGGATTTTCCGTCACGCTACCATCTGGAATTTTGATCGTTTGGCCTATTTTTAGTCCATTGACCAACGCAGCTGCATTAAGACTTTTCAGGTCCGCAACATTAACATTATAATCTCGAGAAATACTATAAAGTGTTTCCTTCGCTAGTGCAACGTGAGTTCTATTGGAAGCTTGTTTGGGTTTTTCTTTTTCAGCTCCGTTTTCAACTTTTTTGATTGTTGATGTTGGAATTAAAATCAAATCGTTTTCTTGAATTCCCTTCTGAGCATCGGGATTCAACTGATAAATATTGTGTGGAGTTACGTTATATCGAGTTGCAATTTGCGTCACAGTTTCGCCTTTCGCAACAATATGTTTGGTATAACTTTTATCTTGAGCAAATACGATACTAGCATTCAGGCAGAGTACTAGCATTGACAATAAAAAACGATGTTTCATTCAGCTTTGGTTATATTAGAATTAAGTTAACTTCAACAAATTTAACACTTAATTGTTGAGTTTTATTTCTAATACCTGCCCTATTTGTAAACCGTTTATTAACAAAGCTGCATTTTGCTCTTTGATTTGATCAACCGTAACATTATACTTCTTTGACAAACTATACAAAGTTTCCTTTGGTTCTACTTTGTGGTTTATAATGCGTGGATCACTGCTCGACTTTTTCTCGGTTGCGACTGGCATATCCACAACCTCTTTTTTAGGAATTGTCTTGATGACAGATGTAGATTGTTTGACATCAACCTTTTTGTTGGTCATGATTTTAAGAACTTGTCCAATTTGCAAACCATTCTTGGCGACTTCAGGATTATTAGACTTAATATCATCAACAGAAACATTAAAATCTCGAGCGAGACTATATAGTGTTTCTTTGGGAAGTACTTTGTGATTCACTTCCGTTTTGTCTTCTGTGATTATGATTTGCTTAATATCTCCCGTCGGTGTCACAACTTCTTTTTGAGGAACTGTCTCAACGACAACCGTTTCTTGTTTTTCAGGCTGATTGTTGACAATCTCAACTTTATCTGATGACTCTAGTTCTTTGGCCGTTGACCCAGCTTTTCGAGGCACTGGAATTTGAAGTACCATGCCTTCACTAATACCTTCTACAGCAAATTTATTTAACTTATAAATTTCAGCAGGATCTACTAAATATTTTTTTGAAAGCATCCTAACAGACTCTCCCAATTTGACTTCGTGAGTAATAATGTCAACTTCTTGTTCTTTTTTCTTTGATTGACTAAAGCCATAAAAAGTAACAAAAAGAGTAACAACCATCGTTACGATTATTCTTTTCATACTAATATTTTTTATTCCCATTCAATAGTGGCCGGCGGTTTAGAACTGATGTCATAAACAACGCGATTCACACCTTTCACTTTATTGATAATCTCATTTGAAATTTTCATCAAAAAATCATAAGGCAAATGTACCCAATCTGCCGTCATTCCATCGGTTGATTCTACCGCTCTCAACGCTACGACCTTTTCATAGGTTCGTTCATCTCCCATTACCCCTACACTATTGACAGGTAAAAGTATCGCACCAGCTTGCCAAACCTTGTCATATAAGCCCCAAGACTTTAAACCTTCAATAAAAATCGAGTCAACCTCTTGCAAGATACAAACTTTTTCTGAAGTAATCTCACCTAAAATTCGAATTGATAATCCCGGACCCGGAAATGGATGCCTGCCTAATAACGCAGCATCTATACCTAATGTTGCGCCAACCCTGCGAACTTCATCTTTAAAAAGCATTCGCAAAGGCTCTACAATGTCCAACTTCATATAGTCAGGTAACCCTCCTACATTATGATGTGACTTAATGGTGGCTGATGGACCTTTAACCGAAACAGATTCAATAACATCTGGATAGATGGTACCTTGCGCCAACCATTTTACGTCTTCAATTTGATGTGCTTCATCGTCAAATACTTCAATAAAAACGCGACCAATAATTTTTCGTTTTGCTTCAGGTTCACTCACTCCCTCCAATTCACTCAAAAATCGCTGCGACGCGTCGACACCTTTAACATTCAATCCCATGTGTTGGTATTGGTCGAGAACATTTTGAAATTCATTTTTTCGCAACAACCCATTATTCACAAATATACAATAGAGATTTTTTCCAATAGCCTGATGCAACAAAACCGCTGCAACAGTCGAATCTACACCTCCTGAAAGTCCTAAAACTACTTTATCACTACCCAATTTGGTTTTTAATTCACCAACCATTTCTTCAACAAACGCGTTGGGCGTAAAGTTTTGTGGAACCTTGGCAATCTTAACCAAGAAATTCTCTAACATCTTTTTTCCATCAGTGGAATGATACACTTCGGGATGGAATTGAATTGCGTAAGTTACTTCATTTTCAATTTTATACGCGGCGTTATCTACATCATGAGTACTCGCCAATTTTACACCGTTTGTTGGAAGTGTTTTGATGGTATCGCTATGTGACATCCAAACTTGAGAATGCACATCAACACCTTCAAAAAAGATTTCATCCTCCTTAATAAAAGATAAATTTGCACGTCCGTACTCTCTCGTATTCGAAGGCGTTACTTCACCACCACTAAAGTGCGCCAAATATTGAGCACCATAACAAACGGCAAGCAAAGGTAATTTACCTCGAATTTGTGATAGATCAGGATGTGGCGCATCATCACCTCTCACTGAAAATGGACTTCCAGAAAGGATAACCGCCTTATAACTTGACAAATCAGTTGGGAAATGATGGTAGGGAAAAATTTCGCAAAAAATGTTTAATTCGCGAACTCTTCGGGCAATAAGTTGTGTGTATTGCGATCCGAAATCTAAAATAAGTACGTTGTGTTGCATGGACAAAAATACTTTTAAAATTTTAGACTTGAAAATAGAAATTAAAAAATCTATTTTTGAAGTGAAATTCGATGGAGTCAAACCTTGAAAAACAAAATCCTATGATTAGATCGCTATTATTAATTGGGCTTGGCGGTAGTATCGGCAGTATCCTTCGCTATCTTTCTTCTGTTATGATTGAAAAGTACTACACGACCGTTTTTCCATTGGCTACATTTATGATTAATATTCTTGGATGCCTGCTGATTGGCATAATCATGGGAACTCTTGAGAAAAATCAAGTAACTGATTCTTCACTGAAGTGGCTATTAGTTACGGGATTTTGCGGAGGCTTTACTACTTTTTCTGCGTTTGGTTTCGAAAACATCCGGCTACTTCAAAACGGAAATATAGCACTTGCTTTTCTTTATATTGGAGCCAGCGTTTTTGTAGGTTTAGGTTCGGTTTGGCTTGGACTTACATTGGTTAAATAAATTGGTAACATGTTGTTAATTTCTTTCTTTTTTGGGAAAAAAATGTAACTTCGCACTCTATGAATAAAGAGGATATCAAATCGATAATTGAACTGCTAGTCAAGCCGAAAAGAATTGCAATTATTCCGCACAGAAGCCCAGACGGCGATGCCATGGGTTCGACCTTGGCTTTGTATCATTTCCTTTTGAAACTTGATCACCTACCTACCGTTATAGCTCCCAATGAGTTTCCCGATTTTCTGGCGTGGATGCCAGGCAGCGAAAAGGTCTTGATTTATGAAAATGATCGAGAAAACACCACCAAAATATTGCGCGATGCTGAAGTGATATTTACACTAGATTTCAATGCATTGCACCGCACGGGTGAAATGGAAAAAGTCCTTAGTCAATTGCAAGCGCCTTTTGTTATGATTGATCATCATCAAAGTCCCGAAAGTTATGCGGATTTTACCTATTCTGATACCAATTTTGGTTCTACCTGTGAAATGATTTACAATTTTATTTCATTTCTAGATAAGAAACAGGTCATCGATAAAACCATCGCAACTTGCCTATATACTGGTATTCTCACAGACTCAGGTTCGTTTAGATTCCCAAAAACAACAGGAACTACCCATCGCATTATTGCAGATCTCATCGATTTAGGTGTCGAAAACACGCAAATACCCATCTGGTTATTTGATAATAGCTCCTACAATAGCGTACAATTGTTAGGTCGTGCTTTGCAAAATATGATTGTTATCCCAGAACATAAGACGGCGTACATTACGCTTTCTCAAAAGGAATTAGATGAATTTTGCTATCAAAAAGGAGATACGGAAGGCATTGTAAATTATGGCTTATCCATCAAAGGAATTCACTTGGCAGCCATTTTTATTGAACACAGAGACGAAAATATCATCAAAATATCATTTAGATCACAAGGTAATTTTGACGTCAATCAGTTGGCAAGAAATCACTTTAATGGCGGAGGACATATCAATGCTGCTGGCGGAAAGTCGTATGAAAATATGGAAAACACCGTTTCTAAATTCAAGAATTTACTCGCAGCAATAACCATATAATTTATGAAAAAGAACATAGTTAGTTTTGCAATATTATTGCTTGGAGTATTAATCATCAGCAGCTGTTCAAAACAACAGGCTCGAAAACCAATTTCGCAATCTTCGGGTTCCTTTATGAGAGAATCAGCGGAGCGCAATAAAAAATTGATATCTGGTGAAGAATCAAAAATTGATTCCATCATCAAAAGTGATCCCAACACAAAATACCTCACATCTCAAAAAGGATATTGGTATCGCTATGATAAGAAAAACGACTTAGACACTTTGCGTCCTAAGAAAGGAGATGTTGCCCATTTCAATTATGAAATCAAAGATTTGAACGGAAATGTCATCTATTCTGAACTTGAACTTCGCCCGCAAACTTATCATGTCGATAAAGAACAGAAAATAATTATGGGGCTGAGACATGGTATAAAATTGATGCGCAAAAACGAGACAGTTACCTTTCTTTTTCCGTCACACATGGGCTACGGTTATCATGGTGATGATCGCCGGATTGGCCATAATCAACCCCTAATTTGTACCGTGACGCTGACCGATTTTAATCCAGAAAATAAAATACAACCAGAATAATTTTTGTTATGAAAAAATGCCTTGTCCTATTAATTGCCGCAATCACGCTAATTTCTTGCAAAGAAGAACATAACAATTTGCCAGATGGGCTATACGCCGAAATCAAAACTTCTAAAGGAAACATCATCGTACAACTTAATATGGAAAAAGCACCAATTGCGGTCGCTAATTTTGTAACGCTAGCAGAAGGCAAAAACACCTTTGTTAGTGAGCAATATCGAGGTAAACCGTTCTACGATGGACTAATATTTCATCGTGTCATTCCTAATTTTATGATTCAAGGTGGAGATCCTCACGGTGACGGTTCAGGTGATGCTGGCTATCTGTTTAAAGATGAAATCTCCGATCTAAGATTTGACAAAGGTGGTATGCTGGCAATGGCCAATTCTGGTCCAGGAACCAATGGCAGTCAATTTTTTATCACGCATGTTGCAACGACTTGGTTAGATGGAAAACATACTATTTTTGGAACCGTAGTCGATAAGGGAATGGATGTCGTAAATGCAATTCAACAAGATGATGTCATTAACAAAGTTACGATTATCCGAAACGGAACAGCTGCTAAAAAGTTTGACGCGGTAAAAGTCTTTTCAAATTACTATTCAATTGAGGCCGAAAATCGCAAAAAACAAGCAGCAATCGATGCTGAAAACAAAAAACTTTACGACGCCAAATACAAAGTAGTAAAGGAACAAAAAGTAGCGTATTTTGCAGCTATGAAAAGTTCAGCAATCAAAACCAAATCTGGTTTAGCATATAAAATTACTTCTAAAGGAAAAGGCAAGAAACCAAAGGTTGGTGATCCAATTTTTATTAACTATGCTGGATTTTTGGAAAATGGAGAATTGTTCGATAGTAGTTTAGAAGATGTATCTAAAACTTTTGGTAAATTTGACCAGCGAAGATGCGATGCCCGGCAATACATCCCGATTCCGTTTGAAGCAGGTAAAAAAGACGGAATGATTCCTGGATTTATTGAAGGAATTGAAAAGTTGTCGGTTGGGGACAAAGCCATTATATTTATCCCCTCAAATTTAGGATATGGCGCTCAAGGAGCCGGCGGCATAATTCCACCAAATGCAAATATCATTTTTGAAATAGAACTACTAGATTCTATGCCGAAATAAATTAGAAATAAAAAAGGGAATAAACCTGAAAATCCCTGCATAAAGCGAAGTAAGTAAGGAAACTATTAATCAAGTAAAAATGAAAATTAAAGTTATCTTGTTATTGTTTGTTTGTATTGTGAGTGGTTACGCTCAAAAATCGACAAAACCTGCGGTAGCCAAAAAATCAGCAACTGCAAAAACAGCTAAAACCACTGCACCCAAAGGAACACCGCAAGCTTCGGCTGAGGGATTGTTCGCTGAAATCGAAACGGCAAAGGGAAAAATTGTTATTCGTTTAGAATATCAAAAAACTCCTATTACAGTGGCTAATTTCGTATCGCTAGCTGAAGGAAAAAACAATTTTATTACTGACGAAAAACTGAAAGGCAAACCGTATTACGATGGATTGAAATTTCACCGTGTGATTAAAGACTTTATGATTCAAGGTGGTGACCCAGCAGGAAACGGTTCTGGTGGCTGCGGTTACAGCTTTAAAGATGAAATCGTTCCTGAATTCGTATTTGACAAAGCGGGTATTTTGGCCATGGCCAACTCTGGTCCTGCAACAAATAGTAGTCAATTTTTTATCACGCACAAAGACACGCCATGGCTGAATGGAAAGCATACCATATTTGGATACTTGGTGTCTGGACAAGATGTAGTTAATGCCATCGCGCAAGATGATGTGATGAAAAAAGTAACTATTGTTAGAAAAGGTAAACAAGCCATGAGTTTCGACGCTGTCAAAGTATTCACAGATTACTATGGCAATAAAGCAGAAGACGACAAAAAAATGGCTGCTGCACAAGCAGAAGAAAGAGCTAAACAAGCTGCACTTGAAGCAGAAGCGAAAAAGGCCTACGCTGCCAAATACGCTCCAGTAATGGCGGATAAAGTAAAATACTTAGCTGGCGTTAGAACCACAGCTACAAAAACGGCAACTGGTCTTGAATACAAAATTATCAAAACTGGAAGCGGTAAAAAACCAGTTGATGGCACTAACATTTACATTCACTACGCTGGATATCTAGAAGACGGATCATTATTTGACAGCAGTTACGAAGATGTTTGCAAATCTTACGGCAAGTTTGATGAAAATCGCGCAAAACAAAACGGGTACAATCCTTTCCCTTTTCAAGCTGGTAAAAAAGACGGATTAATTCCAGGATTCTTAGAAGGAATTAGCAATTTGTCTTTTGGAGATAAAGCCGTAATTTTTATTCCATCGGCGTTAGGATATGGTGAACGAGGCGCAGGAAATGTAATTCCGCCAAATTCAAATATCATTTTTGAAGTAGAGTTGTTTGAAACTTTACCAAACGCTCCTGTAGCTACACAAGAGAAAAAGTAGTTACATATACTAGCAAAAAACCGCAGATTCATAACTTTTGTGAATCTGCGGTTTTTTTTATGCTTTAAATTTCCAGTCGAAATCGTCTTCATTCTTAATGACGGCTCCGATTTCAACTTTTGTTATTCGACCAAATTCACTTTGTAAAATCAACCAATTGTTCTCATTAAAGTGATTTTCCGTCAGGTCAAATTCTTCTATTTCCCACGATTTTATTTGATGCAACTCTAGTTGCTTTTTGACTTCTTCCACGGTGCTATTAATGACCAATTTGTCAAAAAGCGTTAGTTCAGAATTAGAACTAATAATATAACCCAATCGCAAATCTTCATCATCGTAAAAAGTCAAACGCAATTGCTTTGTGTTATATACAAAAATTACATTATCATCATCATCCTTAAACTGTTTGTCCGGTTTGCCATAACGCTCTTGAACGTCGTTTTGCTTCATCCCGAATAACAACTGATCAATTCCAAATTTGAGTCTAACTTGCATACTATTGAGTTTTAGAAATGGTCTACAAAGTTAGTGTTTATAAGTGCAAAAAACCACAAATCATTTTTCAAAGCCGCCGCTAAATAGGTCAGAAAACCTGCAAATTTCTGTCGATAATACTACTTTATTTGAAGTTCATCGAGTAATTTAGGTAAAGTAATTCTATTGTCGCTACTTTACATAACTATTTATAAATGAGGTTTTTGCTTCTTAGTCAAAAATACATTTTGAACCGATATTGTCTATGCGATCAAAAATACTACTTCTCTGCCTTGTTGTCTCAACAGTCGTTTCTGCCCGTGGCATTCCAACTTCCAAAATAATTGCAATTACAGATAGCATTTTGGATTCTAAAGTGGGTACCCATTTATTTCCTTATTTTGAAGTTTCAAAAGAGGGTTCTCACTACAATTATGTTTCGAATAATAAGAAAATGATTTCAGAACTCATTTTGGATAAAAGAAATATCAAAAAGGACTTTAATGAAATTTGGATTTTATATCAATTCAATTACAACAAAATAGAGGGCATGAAATCTGGGATTTGGATAAAACTAAATGCGAATCTACAATTGTTGGAAGAACCGAATTTGAATTCCGTTCCTAATTTTCTAATCAATGAACTTCCCTGCAACTTTATTTCAAAGCAAAAAGCAAAAGAAATCGGTGAAAAATTGTTTTTTAAAAAGTCCAATGAGATTAGTGATCCAAAGTTGGAATATCTCAAAAAAATAGAAGGTTACATCTATTCTCTTGCCAATAAATCATTAAAACTAAACAACGGAAAGAAGGTTGTCGAACTAGAGATTGTCGAACTTGATGCCTACACCGGAAAGCTGCTCAACAGATATGACAGCTACAACGGTTTGATCGAAAAATAACTAGTATTCGAAAACGCCATATTCACTTTTGATCGTCAGTTGCTTCGACACAGCTGCATCTACCCTTCCCACAATTTGAGCCTCTACATTAAAGGAATTCGAAATAGCGATAATATCTTCTGCGATTTCCTCTGGAATATACAATTCCATCCGATGTCCACAATTGAATACTTGATACATCTCCTTCCAATCCGTTTTCGATTGTTCTTGAATCATTTGGAATAAAGGTGGAACCGGAAACAAATTGTCTTTGATAATATGCAGATTCTCTATAAAATGGAGGATTTTAGTTTGCGCTCCTCCACTACAATGCACCATACCGTGAATTTCATTTGCGGTATATTTCTCAAGTATTTTTTTGATAATTGGCGCATAGGTTCTAGTTGGAGAAAGCACTAATTGGCCTGCGTTTAAGTCACAATGCTCAACTGTACCTATCAAGTTTTTATTGCCAGAATAAACTAATTCCTCTGGAACTAGATCATCGTAACTTTCTGGATATTTCTTCGCGAGTTGATGATGAAAAACGTCATGACGCGCAGAGGTCAATCCGTTACTTCCCATACCACCATTATAACTTTTCTCGTACGATGCTTGGCCAAAAGACGCCAAACCAACAATGACATCACCGGCTTGAATGTTGGCATTATCTATAACGTCAGCTCTTTTCATACGAGCAGTAACCGTTGAGTCGACAATAATAGTTCGAACCAAGTCCCCAACGTCTGCGGTTTCTCCGCCTGTAGAATGAATGGTTACGCCAAAGTTCTTTAGCTCGGCAATGAGTTCTTCAGTTCCGTTAATAATGGCAGCGATTACTTCCCCTGGAATGCGATTCTTGTTTCTGCCAATGGTTGAAGACAACAAAATATCAGTAGTAGCACCTACGCACAAAAGGTCGTCAATATTCATGATTAAGGCATCTTGCGCAATCCCTTTCCAAACAGATAAGTCTCCTGTTTCTTTCCAATAAATATACGCGAGTGATGATTTTGTTCCAGCACCATCGGCATGCATAATCAAACAAAAGTCTTGATCATTGGTTAAATAGTCAGGAACAATTTTGCAAAAAGCTTTCGGAAATAATCCTTTATCTATATTCTTAATTGCCTGATGTACATCTTCTTTTGATGCGGAAACGCCGCGTCCAGCGTAACGTTTGGAAGTATCTGAACTCATTCTGTTGTTGTGTTGTTGTGCCGCAAATATACTATTTTGATTGTGGATTTTAACTACTATTTCTCAAGAACTACTATTTCAACACGGCGGTTTTCGTCTTGTTCAAAGGTTGACTTTTCCGGAATCGGATAAATCGGATGGCTGGTGCCAAAACCTTTATAGGAAAGACGTTTACGATTGATCTTTTGATTCACAAGATAATTGTATATTGCTCTAGCGCGCATTACCGAAAGTTCATTAATATCGTAGACTTTCTGACAACAAATATGACCTTGAATCTCTATTTTGAGTTTTGGATTGTCTTCTAACGCGCATAGTAATTCGATTAAGACTGGTCTCGATTTCGGAAGAATTCGCGGGGTCATATTATAGAAATAAATGTTTTTCAATCGAATGGTGTCGCCGGTTTTGGCTTGTTGAAATTGTAGTGACAATGGTGATTGCTCATTATTAGTTGGTTGACTAATTTCTTTTTTGGGTTCGAAAACAATCAACACTTTACGGTTTTCAGATTGCACTTTTGACTGTTCAAAATCCTCCCCAAATCCTTTAATTTCATAACCATCTTTCACTTGAATCTGATGTGATTTCAAATAATCAAAAATGGTCTTAACCCGCTTCAGCGATAGCGAATCGTTATAAACGTTTGTTCCTTTCCAATCACAAAAGCCATAAATTTTGGAAACTTCAATCTGGGGATTTTCAGCCCTCCAAATTTGCAATTGCTGTTCGGCTGTTGGGTTTAATTCATATTGATCAAAATCGAAAAAGACCGTGAGTTTGCCTTGAGCATGGCTGCTTAGAAAGGTTGCAATCAATAAAAAACAAATACAATATTTCTTTTTCATTGCGATTGTTGTTTTAGTTTGATACTATTTGAATCTCCACCCGACGATTGGCTGCGCGCTGTGTTTCATCCTTTTCAGGCAATGGAAATAGCGGTTGAGAACTGCCAAATCCCTTATAAGTTAATCGATTTTCGTTGATACCATTCGCAACGAGGAAATTGTTGATGGCTTTGGCTCGTTGCGTCGACAAGTCCAATCGATCGACTGGCATACAACACAAATGACCTTGAATCTCAATCTTCAGCTTTGGATTTTTTTGAAGTACAGTTAGCAATTCATACATTTTCCCTTTCGATTCCGGAACAACGATAAAAGTATTGATTTTGAAATTCAAATTTTCGATCTTCAGTTTTTCACCAACCGAAGCAGCGCTCATCTTTTCCATAAAAGCAACATCCAGTTTGTATTCTGATTTCGTTCCATCTGGATTGTCGAAAACCAATTTTTCGGGATAGTGAATGATTTCCTTGAGTTCTGATACTGGTTCAACTGCTTCAATTGGTTTGATGCCTAGAATTTCATTTTCGCGCTGCAAATCTTTTTCTTCCAAATAGAATAAAGTTACTTTTCTGTTTTCGGCTTTTACTTTAGATAATTGATGCAGTTCCCCAAAGCTTCGCGTTTTAAAATCATCGCGGATTTTTACTTTGTCTTTGATTAGATTAAAGATGAAATTGATTCTGTTTTTCGCCAACGTATCATTGAAACCGCTGCTGCCATCTTCGTCACAAAAGCCGTGAATTCCAACTACTTTGACATTACTATTTGCTGAAATCCATTGATTCAAATTGCTTTGCTCATTAGAAGTCAAATCGAATTTGTTGCTGTCGAAATAGACAGAGAATTGTTCTTGAGCAGTAACTAAAGTAGCAGAAACTAAACAAAAAAAGATCAAAAAGACTGCTTTCATGTGATTCATATTTCGAGAACGAAAGTTAGTGAAAAAAGTTGTTGGTTGTAAGTTAAAGGTAATGCACTTTGTAACGCAATGCCCTAGCCCCGATAGCAACGGCATCCTTTTGTTCTGGAGTTCAGAACAAAAGATATAGTGGATAGCGGGACACAGCTCCTGACTTAAAACTTACAACTTACAACAAAAAAAAACCTGCTCTCATTAAGCAGGTTTTTTCATTTTAATAAGTTGTTATTTCGTAAACAACAATTCTCTGTATTTGGTTAATGTCCAAATTTCGTCGTCAACTAATAACTCTAATTTATCACAGTGCTCACGGATAATTTCGAAATAAGGTTTTACCTTTTCGCAGTAAGCATCTGCCATTTTATGAGCATCAGTTAAAGCATTGGCTTTTCTTCTTGCTTCTGTCATTTCTTCTACTTTGGTATTAATACCTTCGATGTGAGCAGAAATTTCTTTAATCAAAACGATTTGCTCTTTAGCAATTTTTTCGAAGTCTTTACCGAAAATTTCTTTCAAACCTTTGACGTTTTCGATCAATGTATTTTGGTAACGAATTGCTGTTGGAATCACGTGATTCTTTGCAATATCACCTAAAACGCGACCTTCGATTTGAATTTTCTTGGTGTATTCTTCTAGTTCAATTTCGTAACGAGCTTCTACTTCAACGTGGTTCATGATGCCCATTTCAGAAAACAAATCTAAAGCTTGTTTTGATGCTCTCGCTTTCAAAGCTTGTGGCGTCGTTTTGAAATTGCTCAATCCTCTTTTCGCCGCTTCTTTTTCCCACGCTTCGCTATAACCGTCGCCTTCAAAAAGAATATTTTTCGATACTTTGATGTATTCTCTTAGTACATTAAAAATCGCTTCATCTTTTTTCAACCCTTTAGAATCAATCAAAGCGTCAACAGCAACTTTAAAATCTTTCAATTGCTTTGCAACAATCGTGTTCAACGTAGTCATCGCATTTGAACAGTTGGCAGATGAACCTACCGCTCTAAACTCGAATTTATTTCCTGTAAAAGCAAAAGGAGAAGTTCTGTTTCTGTCTGTATTATCAAGCAATACATCTGGAATTTTACCTACTACATTCAATTTTAGGTCGGTTTTTTCCTCAGGAGATAATTTACCTGTAGTCACACCTTCTAATTCCGCCAATACTTTGGTCAATTGTTCTCCGATGAAAACAGAAATGATCGCTGGTGGCGCTTCGTTCGCTCCCAAACGGTGATCATTACTTGCTGTCGCGATTGATCCACGTAACAAAGCCTCATAATCATGAACTGCCTTGATGGTGTTGATAAAGAACGTCAAGAACTGCAAATTGCTCATTGGCGTTTTGCTTGGACTTAATAAATTAACACCAGTGTCTGTCGCTAGTGACCAGTTGTTATGTTTTCCAGAACCGTTTACTCCTTTGAAAGGTTTTTCATGAAAAAGCACTTTGAAGTCATGACGTTCTGCCACTTTTTGCATCACATCCATTAAAAGACAATTGTGGTCAACCGCTAAGTTGGTTTCTTCAAAAATAGGAGCTAATTCAAATTGATTTGGAGCTACTTCATTGTGACGCGTCTTAACTGGAATTCCTAACAACATACATTCTTGTTCCAAATCTCTCATATAAGTCAATGCACGTGTTGGAATAGAACCAAAATAGTGATCATCTAATTGTTGTCCTTTGGCAGAAGTATGTCCCAATAAAGTTCTTCCAGTCATCATTAAGTCCGGACGCGATTGTGCTAGTGAGCTATCTACTAAAAAGTACTCTTGCTCCCAACCTAAAGTAGCGGTCACCTTTTTTACATTTTTGTCGAAATATTTACATACATCAGTTGCGGCATCATCCATAGCGGATAAAGCGCGTAACAATGGAATCTTATTATCTAATGCTTCTCCAGTATAAGAGATGAAAACCGTCGGAATACATAAGGTAGTTCCGAAGATAAACGCTGGAGATGTTGGATCCCAAGCGGTGTAACCTCTAGCTTCGAACGTATTTCTGATTCCACCATTTGGGAAACTAGAAGCATCTGGCTCTTGTTGCACCAATTGACCACCACCGAATTTTTCAACAGGATCACTTCCGTCATAAGAAGTTTCGAAAAATGCATCGTGTTTCTCTGCAGTTGCTCCAGTCAATGGTTGGAACCAGTGTGTATAATGCGTTACGCCTTTAGACAAAGCCCACTCTTTCATACCCATGGCGATATAGTCTGCTAATTTTCTGTCGATTTTTGTTCCATGCTGTACCGCATCGCGAACACCTTTGAAAGCATCTGAAGTCAAGTATTGCTTCATCGCTTTGTCATTAAACACATTAGAACCGAAAAGTGTAGATTTTTTGTCGGTTTCATCAAATTTAACTGGAATTCTGTTAGATGCTTCTTTTAAAGCTTGAAAACGTAATGTTGCCATAAAAAATTTAATTTATTGAGTTATACCCTATTAATTTGATGCAAATATATAAAAATATTATACTTCAAATAAATTAACCCTATTTTTTTAGGGGTAAAAATGATAAATTAGTTAAAATGAATAATTTTATAGATAAACGACAAACTTAGAGTAAAATGTTGTTCTTCTTACGTGATGATTTATCTTTGCCTCACTAAGAGAAACTTCAAATATGATAGTCTGGATTGCCTTTTTTATTCTAATCTTTAGTTTTCTGGCTTTGGATCTCGGTGTATTCAACAAAACTCCGCATATCATTGGCAACAAGGAAGCCGCAAAATGGACGCTTATTTGGATGACGCTTTCTTTCTGCTTTTCGGGAATTGTCTTTTGGCTTTATCAAGAAGCGTATGTAAGCAATCCAACGGGGATCAATCCTTTGACAGCAACAATCAAATATATTACCGGCTATTTGATTGAATTGTCGCTAAGCATTGATAACATATTTGTAATCGCACTTATTTTTGCCGCTTTCAAAATTCCACAGAAATACCAACATCGCATTCTCTTTTGGGGAATCATTGGCGCCATTGTTTTTCGAGGTTTGATGATTTTCTTTGGGGTTTTGTTGATTAACAAATTTAGCTGGACCACTTATTTGTTTGGCGGCTTCTTGGTTTTTAGCGCTATCAAAATGTTATTTACCAAAGACGAAGATGAATTTGAACCTAAAGAATCCTTAGTATACAAACTATTAGGTAAGATTATTCCAATAACAACGCATACTGACAAAGCACATTTCTTTATCACGAAAGACACTAAGACTTCTGCTACACCTCTTTTTGTCGCATTGGTCGTCATCGAAGTGATGGATGTTTTGTTTGCTGTTGATAGCGTTCCAGCCATATTAGCCATCACATCCGATCCTTTTTTGGTGTTTAGCTCCAATATTTTTGCGATTTTAGGATTGCGATCGATGTATTTCTTCTTAGCAAATATGCTGGAAAGATTTAGTCATTTAGAATATAGTTTGATTGCGATATTGAGTTTTGTTGGATTCAAAATGCTCTTCCATGATTTTGTTGAAATTCCAGAATGGGTTTCTTTGTGTTTTATAGCGTTGTCACTGTTGGTCGGCGTATTGATTTCTTTGAATACTGCACCAAAAGAAAAGGTATAAAAAAACCGCCTTGTTTAAGACGGTTTTCTTGTACTTCTAATTTTATGTTATTGCATCATTTTGATTTTTGAATCATCAATGCTATATTTTGAAATTAATGAATTATAGTCCATTCCCGCTAAATTAGCACTTCTATTGGCAAAACTTCCTGGAATAATTACAACTCTAAAAGTTTGATTATTTAACAGATTTGGTGTGGTCGCAATATTATAATTTCCCCCAGCATAAATCGTAAAATCTATTCTACTAAAATCATAATCATAATCAAATTCATTTCCATTATCTAGATATAGTGTTCTTGGAATTGGTTGCCAAATTGGAGTTTGTGAATCGATTACACCTGACAATCTGTATATGACAAAACTATCTTCAAGATTGGTGTTGATTTGTCGATAGAAAGTATAATCGCCATTTTGATCGAGTGTTAAATCAACATGTTGGTATTCTAGAACAGCGCTTTCGGCGCTAAAACCTGTTTCACCTCTTGGACCTTCAGGCCCGGCGCAACCTATAAAACTGGTTGCTGAAACAACTAATAAAAGTAAAATTATTCTCCTCATAATTTCTAAATTTTAATGATTTGTTTTTGCGTCGTCAAATACCAATCCAAAAAATAAATTTAGCAAATATTTATGACTATTTTTGACCAAGATAGCAAAAACTCATGGGAAGAAACAACGAACGCAACATCAAAAAGCATAACGATAAATTGCACAAGGCGCAGGACAAAGCCAAGCAAGCCGAACTACTTCGAAAAGAAAAATTGAAAGCCATTGCAAAGAAATTCAACTCCCAAAACTTACCTGACAATGGATAATTCAAAATTTGATGTACTCAAAAATCAAGTACAAGAAATTATTGACTTGATGGCTAAAAAAGATTTTATTGAAGCCAACTATAAATTATTAGATGCAAGTGAATATCTTGATGAAATTCTAGATTTCTCAACCGACGACAACGATTTGATTGAAAGTAGCAAATATCAAGTCTTACTAAATCAACTACAACAGAAAATACAGCTTGCACTCGAATAAGAAAAGCCATAAATACTTACATAGCATTTATGGCTTTTGATTTTCTGACTTTTATTTTATTTACATATTCCGTCTATACTGGCCGCCTACTTCAAACAGCGAGCTGGTAATTTGCCCTAACGAACAAACCTTAGTTGCTTCCATCAAACGCTCAAATAAGTTCTCGTTTTTGATTGCAGCTTCTTGCAAAGCATTTAAATGTTCATTTACTTTCTCCGCTCCAAATTGATGCAGATTTTCTAACATATCAATTTGATATTGCTTCTCTTCTTCGGTCGCACGAATGACTTCCGCCGGAATTACCGTTGGAGAACCTTTTGAACTTAAGAAAGTATTTACTCCAATAATAGGAAATTCTCCCGTATGTTTCAAAGTTTCGTAATACAAACTTTCTTCTTGAATTTTAGAACGTTGATACATAGTTTCCATCGCGCCTAACACACCGCCTCGTTCCGTAATACGATCAAATTCTTGTAACACCGCTGCTTCAACTAAATCGGTCAACTCTTCAATAATAAAAGAACCTTGAATTGGATTTTCATTTTTCGCCAATCCCAATTCTTTATTGATGATCAATTGAATCGCCATCGCACGACGCACAGACTCTTCAGTCGGAGTTGTAATGGCTTCATCATAAGCATTCGTGTGCAAAGAATTACAATTGTCATAAATCGCATACAAAGCCTGCAAAGTTGTTCGAATATCATTAAAGTCAATCTCTTGTGCGTGCAACGAACGTCCAGAAGTTTGAATATGGTATTTCAACATTTGCGCTCTTTCGTTAGCACCATATTTATTCTTGAGTGCTTTTGCCCATATTTTTCGAGCTACACGCCCAATTACTGCGTATTCTGGATCAATTCCATTGGAGAAAAAGAAGGACAAATTCGGACCGAAGTCATTGATATTCATCCCACGACTTAAGTAGTATTCTACGTATGTAAATCCGTTAGAAAGCGTAAAGGCCAACTGTGTAATTGGATTTGCTCCTGCTTCGGCAATATGATAACCCGAAATAGAAACCGAGTAAAAGTTTCTGACGTTGTTTTTGATAAAATATTCCTGCACGTCGCCCATCAATCGCAAGGCAAATTCAGTCGAGAATATACAAGTGTTTTGCGCTTGATCTTCTTTCAAAATATCCGCTTGGACTGTTCCGCGAACTTGTGCTAATGTTTTGATTTTAATTTCATTATAAACCGCCATCGGAAGTACTTGATCTCCTGTAACGCCCAGCAACATCAATCCCAATCCGTTGTTTCCTTCTGGCAAATCGCCTTGATACTTTGGTCGAATGGTGCCTTTAGATTTATAGATTTCGTTAATTTTTTCTTCAACCTCAGTTTCTAAATTATGGGCTTTGATATACAATTCACATTGCTGATCGATGGCAGCATTCATAAAGAAACCTAACAACATCGGCGCTGGCCCATTAATCGTCATACTAACAGATGTCATAGCATGCACCAAATCGAAACCAGAATACAATTTCTTAGCGTCATCCAAACAACAAATAGAAACGCCAGCATTTCCAATTTTCCCATAAATATCAGGGCGAATATGCGGGTCATTCCCGTATAAAGTCACACTATCAAATGCAGTCGACAAACGTTTTGCCGGCAATCCAGCACTTACATAATGAAAACGCTTGTTCGTTCGTTCCGGTCCGCCTTCTCCTGCAAACATTCGTGACGGATCTTCTCCTTCTCTTTTGAAAGGATATAAACCCGCAGTAAACGGGAATTCTCCAGGAACATTCTCCTGCAAACACCAACGTAAAATATCGCCCCAAGCTTGGTACTTCGGCAGCGCTACTTTTGGAATTTGAGAATGGGAAAGCGATTCGGTATGTGTTGCAATCTTGATTTCTTTATCGCGAACTTTAAACGAATAAATTGGATTTTTGTATTTGTTGACTTTCTCATCCCAAGTCAAAATGATTTCCCAATTGTAAGGGTCTAAATCCATTTTGACGCGATCGAATTCCTTAAGCAACAAACTCAAAAATGAAGCATCGCCTTTGGATGCATTGACGATTGATTCGTCAATCCCCGCTTTGGTTAAAGTTGGAATTACACTGCCTACACTTTCAATCGTTTTGAAAATACCATATAATTTCTGTGCGACTTGCTCTTGACTTAAAGCAATTTCGTCATATTTTCGATTGTTCTCTGCAATCTCAGATAAATAGCGGGTTCTGTGGGGTGGAATGACAAAAATCTTTTCGCTCATTTCACGTGTGATTTGAAAGGTCGATTTCAAATCGGATTGCGTTTTCTCTACAATTTTGTCCATGATGGCTTTGTAGAGCGTATTCATTCCAGGATCGTTAAACTGAGAGGCAATCGTCCCAAAAACTGGCATACTATCTGGATTTTCATCCCACAAATTATGATTGCGTTGGTATTGTTTCTTTACATCACGCAAAGCATCTAAAGCACCGCGTTTATCGAACTTGTTTAAAGCCACCAAATCAGCAAAATCAAGCATATCGATTTTTTCTAATTGGGTTGCGGCGCCAAATTCAGGCGTCATCACATAGAGTGAAACATCGGAATGATCCATGATTTCAGTGTCTGATTGACCAATTCCAGAAGTTTCGAGTATGATAATATCGTATTTGGCTGCTTTTAAAACTTGAATGGCTTCGGCAACGTATTTTGACAAAGCTAAGTTTGATTGTCTTGTCGCCAATGAACGCATATAAACTCTAGGATTGTTAATCGCATTCATACGAATTCTATCTCCCAATAAAGCGCCACCCGTTTTGCGTTTGGATGGATCTACAGAAATTAAACCGATTGTTTTCTCTGGAAAATCAATTAAGAAACGACGCACTAGTTCATCTACCAAAGACGATTTTCCTGCGCCTCCTGTTCCTGTAATTCCTAGAACAGGAATTTTAGACGTTTCATTTTGTTGGTGAATCGAATCAAAAACGGGTTTAGCAATTTCTGGAAAATTTTCTGCTGCCGATATCAAACGCGCAATGGCCGTTGGATTTTTTTCTTCGATGTGTTGCAGTTCACCATTGAGTTGATCTCCAATCGGATAATCAGATTTTTGTACCAAATCGTTGATCATGCCTTGCAATCCCATGGCTCGCCCATCATCTGGTGAGTAAATTTTGGTTATGCCGTAAGCATGCAATTCTGCAATTTCACTTGGTAGAATCACACCGCCACCGCCACCAAATATTTTGATATGGCCCGCTCCTTTTTCCTTTAGCAAATCGAACATGTACTTGAAATACTCGTTGTGGCCGCCTTGATAGGACGTCATCGCAATAGCATTCGCATCTTCTTGAATGGCGGTATTGACAACTTCTTCAACGCTGCGGTCGTGGCCTAAGTGAATGACTTCGACACCAGTCGATTGAATAATACGGCGCATGATGTTGATCGCAGCATCATGACCATCAAAAAGAGAAGCGGCAGTTACGATTCGGACCTTATTTTTTGGGATATACGGGAGAACTTGTTCCATTTTTAAAATACTATCATTTAGAGGCGTGCAATTTACAGAATTTTCAAAAATTTGCCTATTAATTACGATAAAACATAAAAATATAATAGACCGATGATTTTGAGTAAATTAATTTTAGATTTGACGCTACTATTTAACGAAATGCCCTAGCCCTGATGGAAGCGGCATCCTTTTGCGCTAGCGTTTAGCGCAAAAGATAGAGCGAACAGCAGGATTAGCTTCTAAAAAAAAGCCATGAAAAAAATTACCATACTCATTCACTGCGAAGATCAGAAAGGAATTATTGCCGCCGTAACCAATTACATCGCGAGCATTGACGGGAATATTGTGTATCTCGACCAACATGTGGACGCCGATCAAAACGTGTTTTTTATGCGATTGGAGTGCGACATGATGAACGAAAGTTGGAGTTTAGACATGATTCGAAATGATTTTCAAATCAATTTGGCCAATCGATTTAAGATGTCTTGGGAAATGCATACGACGGATCAAAAACCGCGAATGGCGTTGTTTGTGTCTAAATACGATCATTGTTTGTACGACATTTTAGGGCGTTATAGCACAGGCGAATTACCGCTTGAAATCCCTTTGGTCTTGAGCAATCACAACGATTTGAAACCCATTGCGGATAAATTCGAAATTCCGTTTCGGCATGTCCCTTTTACCAAAGAAATTAAGGAAGAAGGCGAAGCTGCGCAGATTGCGATCCTTCAGGAATTCAACATTGACTTTATCGTGTTGGCGCGTTATATGCAAATCATCACGCCCAATTTGATTTCGATGTATAAGAATAGAATCATCAATATTCATCACTCATTTTTACCTGCCTTTCCGGGGGCAAAACCTTATCATTCGGCATTTAAGCGTGGGGTGAAAATCATTGGCGCCACTAGCCACTATGTGACGGAAGAATTGGATGAAGGACCAATCATAGAACAAGACATCACGCGGGTTTTGCACAGTCATTCGATTGAAGATTTTATTATGAAAGGTCGAGATTTAGAGCGTATCGTTTTGGCTAGGGCGATTAAGTTGCATGCAGAAAGAAAAACGATGGTTTATAATAATCGTACCGTAATTTTCTCCTAATAACTTTAGCGGTATGTTATTTGCTAAGTGTCGCAAAAAATTATAATTATGAAAAAAGTACTTTTTATTTTGATGTTCGTTCCGAGTGTGTGTTTTGCACAATGGCAAGATGTCTTAAACAAGGTAAAAGATGAAATTACAAAAGTAACTTCGCAATCTGGAATTGGGAACGGAACGGTTGATATTGCAGGTGGATTGAAAGAAGCTTTGCAAAATGGCGTCAGCAAACAAGTTACGAAATTGACCGCGACAGATGGATTTTACAAAAACGAATTGGTCAAAATTGCGCTTCCTGAGGAATTGCAAAAAGTAGATAGAACTTTGCGAAAAATGGGAATGAGCAAATTGGCCAACGACGGAATCAAATCATTGAATCGTGCTGCGGAAGATGCCGTAAAAGAGTCCACTCCTATTTTTGTGAATGCCATTACGAGCATGTCTTTTTCAGATGCCAAATCGATTTTGATGGGCAATGAAGTCGCTGCGACGGATTATTTAAAAGGATCGACTTCATCAGCCTTGTATGTAAAATTTAGTCCCGTAATTCAAAAATCACTTGGAAAAGTGGGTGCCGATAAGATTTGGTCCACCATAATAAAGAAATACAATGCAATCCCATTAGTAAACAAAGTCAATCCTGATCTTACGGACTACGTCACCAACAAATCCATGGATGGCGTATTTAAGATGATTGCGGTGGAAGAAAAAAATATCAGAACCAATTTCAATTCAAGAACTAGCGAGACCTTGAAGAAAGTATTTGCACTGCAAGACAAGAAATAAAACCTTAACATAAGTTCAACAAACAAATAACATAGTGTTAACTACATGACAACTCTATTAAGTTGACATTTGTATCATAATAAAAGGTTTTTATTATTTTGGTTTAGAGTTAGTTTATAAGAAGCCACGTCCTCATATGCGTGGCTTTTTTTTATGCAATTTTCTGAAGAAAGGAAATTACATTTTGGTTGAAGATTGCAGGTTGCTCTACATTTACTACGTGACCACATTGCTCGATGACAAATAGTTGTGAAGATTTGTAATGCTTTTCGACTACTTTTCTTACCGAAGGCAAGAACATATAATCTTCATTTCCCATCACATAAAGTGTTGGTATATCGAGTTCTACTTGACGAAACCACCGCAAGACTGGGTTGATTTCTGCGGTGAGTTTAAACCATTTGATAAACTCTTTTTGATACAATTTCTTAGCTTCATTGATAAAAAGCAATCGCGATTGTTTGTGGCTTTTCTTGGGCATGATGACAAAAGCAAAAAAACGGTACAATACTAAATATGGCAAGACATACTTAAAGACGTTTCCCAAACGCATTAGGATTTGCGAACGAAAATTCATTTTTAGAATGGCACCACCTAAGATCATGCTTTGCACTCGATTCGGATACATTTCCGCCAATTGTCGAATCAAAATAGTACCAAGCGAAATACCAACAAAATGAGATTTTTCAATCTTGAGATGATCTAAAACTTCCAAAATATCATTAGCCAAAGCCGAAAAAGTGTATTTCTTTTGAAATGCTTCTTTTAGCGTTGGCTGCGAATTGCCATGACCGCGAAGATCTAATAGCAAAACGTTGAAGTGCTTTTGAAAATCTCGAATTTGTTTAAACCAAATAGAAGAACTGCCGCCAGCGCCATGGACAAACGTAACCCATTGGTCGCTTGATTTGTTTGGATATATGGTGTAGTTGATCAACTTGATTTTTTTTGTAAATGTAGAGAAAGATTTGGGATTTACGATTTGGGATTTACGATTTAGGATTTGGGATATTAGAATTACGATTACAGCTTACTGTGCAGAATTCTAAAATACGAAAGCGCCTTCAGCAATCGACTGCCGTACCAAGAGAACATTTCACCATCGACAAACACTGTTTTGGCATGATGCGTAAATCGACCGATTTCAAAGGCGTCTTCTTCTTTGAAAGGATAAGGTTCTGAAGAAAGGAAAACAATATCGGGATCACCATCGAGTCTGATTTTTCTGATTTCAATCTCGGGATATCTTCCTAGGTTTTCATAAATGTTTTGAAAGTGATTTAACTTCAAAACTTCATTGATATAATTGTCCGAACCAGCAACCATATAGGGATTCTTCCAAATAAAGTAGGCAACTTTTTGAATGGGTTTTTCCTTGATAAAGAACTTGAAATCCGTCAAAGCAAATTGCAACTTGTCGTTCCATTTTTGAGCTTCGGTGCGACAATTGAAAAGCAATCCGAAATCAATGATCATTTGAAAATTGTCTTCAATGGTGCGGATGTCGGTAACCCAAACTGGACAAATTTTTCGCAGTTCTTCCACCATTTCCAAGGTATTTTCCTCCTTATTGCAAATAATAATTTCAGGTTGCAAGGCGATTATTTTATTGAAATGTACTTGCTTCGTACCACCAACAATTTTCTTCGTTGATTTGAAATGGAATGGATGCACGCAGAATTTGGTTATGCCAACGATTTGCTCCTCCAAACCCAACTCAAACAGCAATTCAGTTTGTGAAGGAACTAAGGATACAATTCTCTTGGGGGAAGATTCGAAGGTATGTTGGAAACCGATTTGGTCTGTTAATGTTTTCATTTTGCCACAAAGGCGCTAAGGCACAAAATTATTTTTTTAGTTTTTAGTTCTTGTATTGCATCAAACAGCAAAAATATTGAATTATATGCTTTTTTGAACATTGATGTATAGTTTTAATAAAGGTTATCGTATTACCAAAAACTGCAAATTTGTAGCAAATTTGTAGACTTAATCTTAAACCCATATTATGCGTAATTTTTTTGTACTTGCCCTTTTGATTTTTAGTACTTTTATTTTTTCACAAGTTCAAAGTTTGAACGATAATTTTGAAGGAACTGGAAATATTGCGACATGGTCTGGTGATGGTTGTGGAATGAACAACAGTTTCACGAATCCCTTTCAAACTGGTATAAACAATTCCACTAAGGTTTTACGATACGAGGATACGGGCGCACAGTACGCGAATATCCGTTTTGAAACCGAATCTAATTTTAATTTAACAGCAAACAATAGTTTTTCATTAAAAATATATGTTCCATCTTCAGGAATAACAGGGAATCAACCGAATCAAATTTCATTAAAACTTCAAAATAGTTTGTTGCCTGAACCATGGTCGACGCAGTGTGAAATCATAAAACCAATTCTTTTAAACGAATGGCAAGTGATTACTTTCAATTTTGCTACGGACAACTATATTAATTTAGATGGGGGTTCACCTAACCCAATTTATAGAGGCGATTTTAATCGAGTACTCATTCAAATAAATGGAGAAAATAATAACGATCAAGTTCTGGCTTACTTAGATGATTTTATTTATGCTTTCACGGACGGTCCCGTTTTTAATAACTTAGTTTGGTCTGATGAATTTGATGGAAATGGCGCAATTAATCAATCAAAATGGTTCCATCAAACACAATTGCCTGCTGGAGGAAGCTGGTATAATGGCGAATTACAACATTATACCAATCGACAAGTAAACTCATTTCTGAGCAATGGGGCACTAAATATAGTTGCGAAAAGGGAAAATTTTACAGATCAGGGGCAGACAAAACAATATACTTCGGCACGATTAAACTCGAAATTTGCTTTCAAATATGGACGTGTAGAAGCACGAATAAAATTACCAACTGGCGCTGGAACATGGCCAGCATTTTGGATGCTAGGTAAAAACATTATCGAACTAGGCGCTTTTTGGAGCAGCACAAACGGAACGGTAGTGTGGCCCGCGTGCGGCGAAATAGATATCTTGGAACATTGGGGAAGCAATCAAAATTATGTTCAAAGTGCAATGCATACACCATCAAGTTTTGGTTCGACTGTGAATTATGGTGGACAAACCATCAGCACTGCATCAAGTGAATATCATATTTATTCATTAGAATGGACTGCTGAAAGAATGATTTTCAAGGTTGATAATGTCGTGCACTATATTTATAATCCAGCGATTAAAAATTCCGATACATGGCCATTTGACGCAGAACAATATCTATTGTTAAATATCGGTATTGAACCAAGTGTAACCCCAAGTTTCATCCAAAGTGCAATGGAAGTAGACTATGTTCGAGTGTATCAAGAAACTGCATTATCAAGTTTAGATAATATAAGACTAAGTGCTATTGCATTATATCCAAATCCAGTTACTACTCATCTTACTATTGATATACCGCAACAAATTATGGGAATAAAAGCAAAAGTCTATTCAGTATTAGGTCAAGAAATCAGTTCCTTTTCTTTAAATGAAGAACATAACATCATAGATGTTTCTAGTTACCAAAACGGGATGTACTTTGTCAAGATGGAAACCAACAATGGAATGAAGACATTTAAATTTATAAAGAATTAAAATTTCCTAAAATCACTTGCATTTCTTCTCGAATTTTTATTGCTGCTTCCCTAGCCTTCGTAGCAAAATTTTCTCCACTATCAGCATAAATAATCGCACGTGAAGAATTGATTAACAGACCTATACCGTTATTCATTCCGTATCGACAGACGTCTTGTAAATTGCCGCCTTGTGTGCCAACGCCAGGAACCAATAAGAAACTGTCAGGTACAATTTTTCGGATGTCAGCGAAGTACTCGGCTTTGGTAGCACCCACCACATACATTAAGTTTTGTGCATTTTTCCACGATTTCGACGTTTCCAAAACGTGTTTGTACAATGCCGTTCCGTTTGTTTCTAAAGTTTGAAAATCGAATGCGCCTTCGTTGGAGGTTAATGCCAACAATATGGTGTGCTTGTTTTCAAAAGCGAGAAAAGGTTCAACAGAATCTTTGCCCATATATGGTGCAACCGTCACCGAATCGAAATTGAGATCTTCTAGAAAAGCTTTGGCGTACATGCTTGACGTATTTCCAATGTCGCCACGCTTGGCATCTGCAATGGTGAAAATTTCCGGATATTTATCGTTGATGTACTTGATGGTTTTTTCTAGCGATTGCCAACCCTTGAGGCCATAGGCTTCATAAAAAGCCGTGTTAGGTTTATAAGAAACACACAAATCATGCGTGGCATCGATAATGGCTTTGTTGAATTCGAAAATAGGATCGTCGAGTTGCAGCAAATGCGGTGGGATCTTGGTTAAATCGACGTCAAGGCCAATGCAGAGAAAGGATTTTTTGAGGTGGATTTGCTGGGTGAGTTGTTGTGTGGTCATTTTTGAGTTGCTGAGTGCCTGAGTTTCTGAGCTGCTAAGTTAGCGAAAGGTTTTTGGCTCGCAAAGACGCAAAGGCGCAAAGTTATGATAGATTTTTAGACTATTAGATTTTAAGACTTTAGGACTTTAAGATTGTAAGATATTTATTTCTAATGATCCTATTTTCTTACAATCTTATAGTCTTACAATCTTATAGTCTTACTGTCTTACCATCCAATTGCCCTAGCCCCGATAGAAGGGAAAATCCTTTTTTGTCTTACGAAAAGCCCCTCGACTGCGCTCGGGGTGACAAGACAAAAAAGATTGGAATGATAGCGGGATTAGCTTCAAAAAAAATGCCAAACTGAATAACGTATGGCATCTTGCTTCTTGCAGCGTAGCGATCTTGCATCTTTTATTTTTAAAAAACTTCGCTTTCCTTCAATTTCTCCATGTTGTTAACCAATTGGAGTTCATCAACAAATTTTTGAATTTTCCCGTTCATTACGCCATCCATATCAAAAACGTCTAATCCGATTCTGTGATCCGTCACACGACCTTGTGCATAATTGTAGGTACGAATCTTTGCTGAACGGTCACCTGAACTCACTTGCGACGTACGTTTTACTGCATCTTCGGCTTCTTTTTTCGCCAATTCTTGCTCGTATAAACGGGAACGTAATACCGTCAAGGCTTTATCTTTGTTCTTATGTTGTGATTTTTGATCTTGACATTGCGCCACCAATCCGGTTGGAATGTGCGTTAAACGAACTGCGGATTTGGTGGTATTTACCGACTGACCACCTGGACCTGAGGAACAGAAAAAATCGACGCGAACGTCATTCATATCAATTTGAACATCAAATTCTTCTGCTTCCGGCAACACCATCACAGTCGCTGCAGAAGTGTGCACACGACCTTGCGTTTCGGTTTGAGGAACACGTTGCACACGGTGAACACCAGCTTCAAATTTCAAAGTTCCGTAAACATCTTCACCGGTAACTTCAAAAATAACCTCCTTAAATCCACCTGAAGTTCCTTCATTCATATCTACTACAGAAGTTCTCCAACCTCTATTTTCGCAGTATTTGGTGTACATACGGAACAAATCGCCTGCAAAAATAGACGCTTCATCACCACCAGTTCCAGCACGGATTTCAACCATGACATTCTTTGCATCTTCTGGATCTTTCGGAATGAGCATAAATTTGATTTCTTCCTCTAATTCTGGCAGACGACCTTTGGCTTCATCGAGTTGCATTTTGGCCATTTCTACCATTTCAGCATCGGAACCATCAGCGATAATTTCGTTGGCTTCTTCAATATTAGCAACAAGCAAAACATACTCGTCTCGCTTTTCCATTAATCCTTTCAGCCCTTTGTATTCTTGATTGAGTAACACATAACGCTTCTGATCGGAAATCACATCAGGCTGAATAATCAAGTCTGAAATTTCGTCGAAGCGCTGTTTTACGTATTGTAATCTATCTAACATGGTATGCTATCTTTTTTTGGTGTGCAAATTTAGAAAAAATAGTTGATAGTTGTTCGTTGATTGTTGGTCGTTTTTTCGGAGCTATTTCCAGCTTTTCGCTAAACCCGAGCGTAGCGAATTGACCGAACACAAAATCTAAAATTTTATTTTGTGAGGTAATCTTTTTTGCTTGTCAACTTTCAGAACCTTTCAAACCAATTCTTTAGCAAAAAAGGATGCCGCTGCCATCTGCGCTATGGCATTTTTTTTCTAATATTGTATGGTCTAATAATCAAACCATTCTCTTTCAATGAAAAATATGATTGTACTATTTGTTATCGCAGCGGCCTTTTCGTCGTGTAAGAAAGAAACCAAAGAAAACAAACTCAAATCCATGGATTGGCTCGTGGGAACCTGGGAAAACAAATCAGACTTTGGCGAACTGCAGGAAACTTGGGAAAAAGTAAACGATAGTGTTTTTCAAGGTTATTCCTACTTGATAAAAGGTAAAGACACCCTTCACAGCGAAACCATAGCAATGGAAATCAAAGACGAGCAAGTGTTGTATGTTCCTATTGTAAAAGGGCAAAACAACGACCAACCAGTTGTGTTTCTACTGACAAAACAAACGCCGAAGCAGTTGGTTTTTGAAAATCCAAATCACGATTACCCAAAGAAAATTATTTATAATCAAATAAATGCTGATAGTTTGGTTGCTGTTATTTCTGGAACGCAACAAGGTAAAGCAAGTTCGGATAGCTTTCCGATGAAGAAGAAAAAATAACAATACCATGATGAAACTCGCTCTAACATTCGTCTGCGTCTTTATGCTTGCATTAGTCCAACAAGAAACGCCAAAACTAAACGGAACTTATCGCATTGTATTCGAGAAGAAATACGAACAGAAAACTTTTAAAATGGTCTTTGTTGATTCGATTTTTAAGAAAGTGATGCCAGATGCGGTGATGTATAAAGGCAAAATCAAATATGAAAAATTCCGTGCTGTGCTGCGTTATTCCTCAGATGACAATCCAATTGAGATTGACAGACGCGACTTTGGCAAAGACACGATGAAGTTTACCACCAAAAGCAAAATTGATCTTTCTAAAACAGTTGCGCGCGGTTACATGGTCAAAATGAATTAGTCACAAACTTTTTTTGTCTAATTAACAATCGATTAAAAATTTTATTTAGATTTATTATAAATAAAGTTTTGTATTTCGAAATCGCTTGCTATATTTGCGACGTTATTTTTAATTATTCTAAATAAAAGAGATGTCGTACCTGCACAAATTATCACTCACCATTATTTCCCTTAGCTTTTATACTTGCTATTCGCAAATCAAAAACACCACTGCATTGAATGAAGTGACCATCAAAGGATACAAAACCGTCAATGGTGTTGGACATCTATCAGACACCAAAGATGGGATTATCTATGCTGGAAAGAAAAACGAAGTCATTCTCATCGATAGTTTAGATGCAAATAAAGCCGTAAACAACACCCGCCAAATTCTTGGAAGAATTCCAGGTCTCAACATCGTAGAAACGGAAAGCAGCGGATTTACCGCCAACGGTGTTGCTACTCGTGGATTAAATCCGACGCAAAGTGTCGAAATGAATACACGCCAAAACGGATACAATATCAGCGCCGATATCTATGGCTATAACGAAGCGTATTACTTGCCTCCGATGGAAGCGGTTTCAAGAATAGAAATGGTGCGAGGCGCCGCTTCTTTGCAGTTTGGTTCTCAATTTGGTGGACTCATCAACTATGTTACGAAGGAAGCGCCGGACAATAAGGCATTTGAGTTTATGACTGCGCAAACTTTAGGCAGTTATGGTTTGTTTAATAGCTTTAATTCAGTTGGCGGCACTTACAAAAAATGGAGTTACTACAGTTTCCTTCAATACCGACAAATTGATGGATATCGTCCGAATAGCGAGCAAACTCAGGTTTCTGGTTTTGGAAAAATACAATACAAGCAGTCCGACAAATTGAATTTTGGTTTGGAATATTCATTGCTAAGAAATAAAATCAAAATGCCTGGTGGATTGACTGACGAACAATTTTCAGACAATCCACAGCAGTCCACTCGAGCGCGAAATTGGTTGAAAAGTCCATGGAATATCTTAACGGCTTATGCGAATATTACACCTTCGCTAACTAGCACAATCTCTTTCAAAACGAGCTTTTTGGTTAGTTCAAGATCGCTAGTTTGGCGCAACGAAGATGGCGGTGCCGAAGCGGTTGATGGCATTGATCCAGCAACGAACGATTTCGTTCCAAGGGAAGTTGGCATTGAAAACATGAACAACACAACGACCGAAATCCGCTATTCTCAAAAGTATCAATTAGGAAATCAACAATCGACTTTTGCAGGTGGAATCCGTCACAGCTATGCTTGGTTTACGCGTCAAGGTGGCGGCGAGGGAACAACAGGAAGTGATTTTGATATTTCTATTTCCGGAGATTGGGGGTATGATTTAGATTTCACGACGACCAATGTGGCGCCATTTATAGAGAATATATTTAAGATTTCGAACACACTGACCATCACGCCAGGTGCTCGCCTAGAGTATTTGCACAGTACCTCCAAAGGAAATAAAGAAGTTGACGGTACTTATATAATCTCTAACGAATCTCGCAAACGTACCTTTGCTTTAGTTGGCATCGGAATGGAATTCAAACCAACAAAGAACACCAGTTTATATGGCAATTTCAGTCAAGCCTTCCGCCCTATCGATTACAGTCAATTAGAACCTTTTGGCGTCACTTCTAAAATTGACCCCAACTTGAAAGACAGCAAAGGTTTCAACAGCGATTTAGGTTTTCGAGGAACCATTCGAAATTTCCTCAACTTTGATATCGGTGGATTCTATTTGGCCTACGACCAACGCATTGGTGTAACCTTAGCAACCGACCCTATTTCCAGCGAAAGTTATTCGATTAGAAAAAATATAGCCAATAGCGTGCACAAAGGTTTGGAAAGCTACGTCGAGTTTAATTTCTTGAAGTTCTTCAATCCACAATCTAAATTCGGGTTGAGTTTGTTTGATTCCTTCGCTTATATCGATGCTGAATATACTACTGGTGATTTCAAAGGTAATCGTGTGGAAGCAGCCGCGAAGAACATCAACCGCGCTGGATTGATTTTTACAACCCCTAAACTTTCTACTACGTTACAAATCAATTATGTGGGAGATGCTTTTGGAGACGCATCGAATGCCTACACCAGCGAAGATCCAGTGGCTGGTCACATTCCATCCTACACTGTTCTAGATTGGAGCGGCAGTTACAAATTCAATAATTTTGCGCTGAAGTTTGGAGTTAACAATGCGACCGACAAACAATACTTTACACGCCGCACCGACGAATATCCTGGCCCAGGCATTATTCCCGCAGTGGGCAGAAGCTTTTACCTTGGCTTTACTGCAAAGTTTGAATAGAAGTAAAATCCTTTAAAACAAAAAACTCGCTAGAAATAGCGAGTTTTTCTTATTGTAATCTAGTTTTTCATCGGTATGTTTTTCAGAATTTCTAGTACAAAATTCCAAAATTTCTGAGAAGATTGGATAGAAGCCCTTTCGTCTGGCGAATGCGCTCCGTGAATTGTTGGACCAAAAGATATCATATCCATTCCAGGGTAATTCGTACCTAGAATTCCACATTCTAAACCCGCGTGACAAGCCACGACTTTTGGTTTTTCACCATTTTGTTTTTCATAAATAGAAACCAATACATCTAAGATTTCAGATTTGACGTTGGGTGTCCAACCTGGATAACTTCCTGAAAAATCAACTTCACAACCAAACAATTCGTACGCTGAACGCAAGGCATTAGCTAAATCCATTTTAGAAGTTTCAACTGAAGATCTCGTTAAATTTTGAATGGTGATTTCGCCTTCTTTTACAATCACTCTTGCGATATTGTTCGACGTTTCTACTAAGTCTTCCATATCCGCACTCATTCGGTACACACCGTTATGTGCTGCATAAATGCCACGAAGCAAACCTTCTTGAACCCCTAATTCCATTACTTTGGTTGGCAAATCCGACTTTACAATTTCAATGGTAAGATTGGGCTCCATCGTCTTGAATTCGGTCTTGATATCGTTGATGATTTCTTGCATATCAAAAACATATGCTTCATCATACATTGCAGCAACAATTACTTTCGCAACACTTTCACGTGGAATCGCATTGCGTAAACTTCCTCCATTAATTTCAGCGATTTGCAAACCGAAATTTTCAAATCCGTCAAACAAAAGTCGGTTCATTATTTTGTTGGCATTGCCCAAACCTTTATGAATATCCATTCCAGAGTGCCCGCCATTCAAGCCTTTAACCGTAATTGTATAACCTACCGAACCTTCTGGAGTTTCTTCTTCGTGATAACTTCTAGTGGCGGTTACATCAATTCCACCTGCGCAACCAATATCAATTTCATCATCTTCTTCGGTATCCATATTCAAAAGGATTTCTCCTTTTAGAACGCCTCCTTTTAAGTTTAAAGCGCCCGTCATTCCTGTTTCTTCATCAATGGTAAAAAGTGCATCAATGGCTGGATGTGGAATGTCTGTACTTTCCAAAATTGCCATCGCCATCGCAACACCTAATCCGTTGTCAGCGCCTAATGTTGTACCGCGAGCACGAACCCAGTCGCCATCGACGTACATATCAATCCCTTGTTTGTCGAAATCAAAATTTGTATCCCCATTTTTTTGATGCACCATATCCAAATGCCCTTGCAACACAACCGTTTTGCGGTTTTCCATGCCTGGAGTTGCTGGTTTTCTGATAATTACATTTCTAATTTCATCTTCAAAAGTTTCTAATCCGAGGCTATCTCCGAAATCTTTCATGAATTGAATGACACGATCTTCTTTTTTCGAAGGACGCGGCACGGCGTTAAGATCGGCAAATTTATTCCACAATGCTTTTGGTTCTAGGTTTCTAATTTCTTGGCTCATTTTTTAAAGTTTCTGAGTTATTAAGTTACTGAGTACCTGAGTTTTTCATTTGCTTGTTTTCTCAGTAACATAGTTACTCAGCCACTCAGCGACTCAGGCAGCCAAAGTTACAAAGTTTAACTGCTATTTCGATAGGTTTGATTTGTATATTTACATTCCAAAATTAAATCCGTGCAACGCAAATACTTACTGCCGACTTTCCTAGTCTTTGAAATCATTGCTATGCAAGTCATTTCCTTTTTTCCGGAAGTTGTCGAGCATTATTACAGCAATGGATGGTATCCAAAAATGGCTGGACTTTGGAGAACGGGACTGGGGAAAATTCCTTTTTCGATGGGAGATTGTCTTTATGCTATCACTATCTTTTTATTAATGAGATGGTTCTGGAAGAAACGCCATACATGGAAAACACAATGGAAAAACAATAGTTTACAATTACTGAGTTTCGTTGCCATTTTCTATTTCTTCTTTAACCTGAGCTGGGGATTGAACTATTGCCGTCAGCCACTTTTTGAAAAACTACATATCGAACGCGATTATACTGATGCCGATTTATACGCTTTTACAACGAAACTGATTGCTAAGACTAATGCGATTCATCATCAACTTGTTTCGAACGACTCGATTAAAGTAGTTTTTCCTTATTCGCAAAAGGAAGTTTTTGAGATGAATTTGAAGGGTTACCAAAATCTTGCACTGACCTACCCTATTTTTGAATACGAGCACTTGAGTGTCAAAAAATCATTGTTTAGTTTGCCATTAACTTATATGGGATTTGGCGGCTATTTGAATCCATTTACGAATGAAGCGCAAGTCAATGATATGGGACCTATGTATAACTTTCCCACGACGACTTGCCACGAAATGGCGCATCAGTTGGGTTACGCAAGCGAAAGCGAATGCAATTTTATTGGGTTTTTAGCTTCTACAAAAAATAAGAATCTGTATTTTCAATATTCTGGTTACAGCTTTGCCTTACGTTATTGCTTGCACAATTGGGAAATTCGTGACCCAAAGGTATTGAAGGAATTGGTGAAAACAATACATCCTGGCATTTTGAAAAACTACCAAGAAAGTGAAGATTTCTGGAAACAATATGAGACTTTCATTGAAACTGGATTCAAGATTTTTTACGATAACTTCTTAAAATTTAACCAGCAAAAAGACGGATTAGAAAGCTATAGTAAGTTTGTGAATTTGATGGTGAATTATTATAAAGGTTGTGAGTTGTGAGTTGTCGGTTGTGAGTTATCACACCTCGTCACTTGTAAACGTTGTAAAACTTTTCTTTTTAAACGGACGAATAATCAAGCGACCTTCACGATCAAACTTGATGTAGTTGTAGACCCAATTCAAGAATACAACCGCTTTGTTTTTGAAACCAATCAGTGAAAACAAATGCACGAACATCCATACAAACCAAGCGAAAACGCCCCTAAAATGATACTTCGGCAAATCGACTACGGCTTTGTTTCTGCCAATGGTTGCCATCGAACCTTTGTCGTTGTATTCAAAAGGAGTCATGCGTTGTTTGTTGATCTTCTTAATGATATTTTCTCCTAATAATTCCCCTTGTTGCATGGCAGGTTGCGCCATCATCGGATGACCTTGCGGATATAAAGCAGTTTCCATTGATGCTATATCGCCGATGGCAAAAATGGTATCATAACCTATCACTTGATTGTAAGCATCTACGCGAATTCGTTCTACTTTCTCGACTAACGATTCTGCTCTTAAACCTGGAATCGTAGCGGCTTGAACGCCAGCAGTCCAGATCACAGTAGCGGTATCAAAAGTTGTACTCGTATTGGTTATAATTGTTCGTCCGTCATAACTCAAAACCCGAATGTTTTTGTGAACCGTCACGCCCAACCGAACGAGAAATTCTTCTGCTTCTGCCGAGGATTTTTCGCTCATCGTGTTGAGGATTCGATCGCTACTTTGGATGAGATTGATTTGCATATTCTTGATATCCAAATCGGGATAATCCTTTTGAAGAATGGCGTTTTTCATTTCCGCTAGAGCGCCTGCTAGTTCAACGCCAGTGGGTCCGCCGCCAACCAGACAGAAATTCATCAACGCATTGCGTTCTGCTGGATCATTGATTAATAAAGCTTGTTCAAAATTCTCTAGAATTAGACTTCGAATGTTGAGCGATTGCGGAATAGTCTTCATCGACATGCTGTTGCGTTCGATCTCTTTGTTGCCAAAAAAATTGGTTTTAGAACCATTGGCGAGCACGAGATAATCGTAATGTAGTTCGCCAATATCCGCTTTAATCATTTGACTTTGCGTATCAATTTCGTTGACGCGTGCCAACCGAAAGTAGAAATCATTAAACTCTTGTATGATTTTCCGAATTGGGTACGCTATGGAACCTGCTTCTAGTCCACCAGTGGCAACTTGATATAACAAAGGTTGAAAAGTGTGGTAATTGTGTTTGTCGATGAGCACCACTTGTACTTTCTGATTCTTAAGTTTCTTGGCTAAGGCAATGCCTGCAAAGCCACCGCCGATAATTACGATTCTGGGAAGATTGGATTGGGGGATGTTCATTTTGAGTTGTCAGTTGTCAGTTGTCCGCTGTCGGTTGTGTTGCGCTAAGATACGAAGATTTGATCGCTTTAGGGTAAAACGAATTGAAATGGTTCTTATGGCAGCCGAACGTTCTTTGATAGCCCCGATGGCAGTGGCATCCTTTTTTGTTTCTAAAAATGGCACCTCGACTGCGCTCGGTGTGACAAAAACAAAAAAGATAGAACGAACAGCGGGACTGCACTAGATTGGAAAACAGTTGTTGTGCTCCTGATAAAAAAATCATTAATTTGTAACAAAATTAGACATTGGTTAACTAACGCAGTTATGAGTCAAGATTTAGAGCAATCTTTTGTTAAACAATTGAAGGAGAACCAGAATATCATCCACAAGATTTGTCGGCTGTATACTTCTGGGGAGGATGCTCATAAA
>CANHEA010000014.1 GCA_947459635.1 Flavobacteriaceae bacterium
AACGTAAAGCAAACGGAAATATTAGAGGTTCTTCTGAATTCCCAAATTCGATTGATAATTTCCAAGGTGTTGGGTTTCATCAAAATAAAATACGGCATTGACGTCATCATCATCGCATGTAAGGTCAAAGCTTCACTTTCTACAATTTGAACAAAAGCATCTAAATCGCCCGTTTCCAAGACAGTTTTTAGTTTAGAAAGATTTTCATGCGCTTGTTGAAATCGTCGTTCCGCATAAGGATGATCGTGCATCAAATCATGACCAACCGTGCTTGACACTTGCTTTTCGCCTTTATCAACTAATAAAATTGTATCTTGAAAATTCTTGAAATTGGAATGAACTGCAACAGGAAATTCAACCCCAAACAAATCAGAACTGCCGTCAATCTCGACGTGATTTCCCCAAACTACGACTTCACCTTTGATACTTCTACAAGCACTTCCAGAACCTAAACGAGCTAAGAACGATGCTTTAGAATAGAAATACTCGTCTGTCATTTCTGGATTTAAGGCTTTTTCTAAACTCATAATATTCATTGCCAATGCTGCCATTCCAGAGGCAGAAGAAGCAATTCCAGAACTGTGTGGGAAAGTGTTTTGCGTATCGATGCTGAAATGATATTGTTTTAAGTACGGACAATACAATTCAATTCGCTCGAAAAACTTTTGTATTTTGGGTTTGAAATCTTCTTTAGGTTGACCTTCAAATAATAAATCAAACGAAAAATTAGCGTTGTCTTCTTTGGCCCTAAAAGATAATTTCGTGATGGTTTTGCAGGCGTTCAACGTAAAACTTATCGATGGATTCGCAGGAATCTGATGCGCCTTTTTCCCCCAATATTTCACTAAAGCAATATTACTCGGAGCACTCCAAGTGAAAGTTCCGTTGTTAATCGTCGTAGAAAATGATTTTGAAATAAAATCCGTTTCAGTTCTCATAAAATTCAATTTCAACAAAGATACTTTTTTTTGATGCATTGGACTATAGGTCCTAGCGATATTCCCAAAGATTTTCACTAAATTTGAAAGAAAATACGATGAACAAATACGTAAGAATTCTGCTTTTTGTCGTGACTTGCATTGCCGTGGGATATTTATCTGGAATGGCGACACAATCTTCTGTTACTACTTGGTTTCCGACATTAATTAAGCCAAGCTTTAATCCACCAGGCTGGGTTTTTGCGCCAGTTTGGAGTCTGCTCTATACGATGATGGGTATTGCCGCTGGTCTGGTTTGGAATCGCATCGATCATGACAAAGAAGCGGTGGGAAAAGCGTTAGTGTTTTTTGTCATTCAACTCGCCTTGAACGCTTTATGGTCGATTTTGTTTTTCGGAATGAGGAATCCTTTTCTTGCCCTGATAGAGATTATTATCCTTTGGTTGATGATTTATGAAACTTATGTTCAGTTTGGTAAAATCGATAAAATTTCCGGTTACTTATTCATTCCGTACATTCTTTGGGTAAGTTTTGCCACAGTATTGAATGGAAGTATTTGGTGGTTGAATCGATAAAGTATAGGGTGCATGATTGCTTTCGCAAGTAGATTATTGCATCTTAAATTTATTACTTACCCATACTTATTGCCTATTTCAAAATAACAATTTTCCCCTTTTGTATGCTGTTTTCCGAAGTTAAGATACATTCATAAATGCCATTTTGCAAGTAACTAACGTTAACGTCAAATATTTCCACATTAGAAGAATATTTATTTTCAAAAACCTTTTTACCAGTCAAATCAAAAATGCTGATTATTGGGTTGATGAGACCGCGGTCAGTTTTAATATGAAGAAGTCCACTAGAAGGATTAGGATAAAACGCTAGTGTTTTTTGTTGATTACTTACATCATTTGTACTTAAATTACTGGTGTAACAAAGCTCTAATTTAGGATGTAAATCAGCATTAGGGTGATCACTTGAAGCAAAAACTAGGATTCTATAATAAGCCTCTTCTTGTAATCTTAAGAGAAATCCGTACCCTGCAGACGGATCAGCAATCATGTCTTGTACCAGTTGTTTCACGTCTACAACATAGTCTTGATAAGGATCTGTATCCTCAGGAAGAATTACTTGGTTCGTACTAGTGCTGCTTGGTTGATTGTTCCAAGTGGTGTTTTCATCCCACGATGAGGTAATTCGTTGTAAAACAGATTCATTACTACCTGAAACATGTGAATGTTGCCCATTACCATAACCGTTTTGTGCATTTGGATTGTTATAAAGTGTCAAATTTGCATATTGGATGGTTGCTCCGGATGGAACAGAACTTAAATCAAAGCCAAGTAATCCTCTAAGTTTTACTGGACTGCCAAATATAGTCCAAGCGCCAGCATTAAGTTCTGTGGAATTTCCTTGACTATCATTCGGAATGTTATCCGATAACAAGGTGTCTTTTCCATCAGCAGCATTCGGTTGTAAGGTTAACTGTGTGCAAGTAGTATAAGTGATTTCAAGTTTAGGATGCAAAGCTGCATTCGGATGATTGCTAGAGGCAAAAACTAAAATACGATATGGACTTTCCTCTTGCAGCTTTAACATAAAACCATATCCAAAAGAAGGATCTGCTATCATGTCTTCCACTAAGGTCTTAACGTCAAGAGTGTAGTCTTGATGCGGGTCTGTATCTTGCGGTAAAATCACTTGATTGAGATCGGTAGTTGCGGGTTGCGTGTTCCAAGTAACATTCTCATCCCACGGAGATATGATTCTCTGCAAAACCGCTTCGTTACTTCCAGAAACATGCGAATGTTGTCCGTTAGCGTAACCATTTTGCGAATTAGGATTGTTATATAAGGTTAAGGTTGCCGATTGTATAATGGCATTTACAGGAATGGAACTCAGATTAAAGCCAAGCAATCCTCTTATTTTCAAAGGACTACCAAATATCGTCCAAGCACCTGCATCAAGTTCGGGTGAAGATGATTGAACGTCATTAGGAATATTGTCTGACAAAAAAGAATCTTTTCCCGTTGTAGCATCAGGTTGTAATGTTAATGTGGTTTGTGCTTCAACAAAACTAGTAAGGAATAGAAAAAGAAAGAATAGTATTTTTGTTTTCATAAAATGATGTATCTCCATTTAATGCCGCAATGTTAAGCTTTTTTGCCAAAAATAAAGTGAAAACGATTGTTAAACTTAGGCTGTGCGATTTTGATATTTTCTTAAACCTTGCTTTTTTCCCGTCGCGAATTATATTACACAATGGCATTCGCCGCAATAAATCCACTTGTCCAAGCATTCTGAAAATTAAAGCCACCGGTAATCGCATCAATGTTGACGATTTCTCCTGCGAAATAAAGATTTTCATGTAGTTTGCTTTCCATCGTTTTGAAATTAATCTCTTTCAAATCGATGCCGCCCGCCGTGACAAATTCTTCTTTAAATGTACTTTTCCCATTCACTTGAAAACTCCCATTGGTGAGTTGCTGCGCTAGACTTTGCAATTGTGTTTTCGACAAATCGGCCCATTTGGTTTCGCTTTCAATTCCAGAAGCCAATACCAAACTTTCCCACAATCTATTCGGGAACTCAAAAGGGGATTTTTTTGAAACTGCTTTCTTTGCGTGCTCGATTTTTAGTTCTTTCAGCAACTTTTCAGCATTTTCGGTTTCAACATCGTTGAGCCAATTTACATCAATGGTAAACTGATAATTTTTGTCATGCAAGATTCTAGCGCCCCAAGCAGACAATTTTAAAATACCTGGCCCACTCATGCCCCAATGGGTAATTAGTAATGGTCCAGTCGCTGATAATTTAGTGTCTTTTACTTTAACTGTTGCCAATGCAGAAACGCCCATCAAATCTTTGATCCTCGGATCTTTGATATTGAAAGTAAATAGCGACGGCACTGGACTTACAACCGCGTGCCCAAAAGTTTGCAATAGTTCCCAAATTTTGGGATTGCTGCCGGTTGCTAGAATTAATTTTCCTGCCAGGTATTGTTCGCTTGGTGTTTCAATTTGCCAACAATTTTCTTTTTTATAAATCGATTGTACGCTTTGTCCAGTCAAGACCGAAATGCCTAGTTTTTGAGTTGCATTCAAAAAACAATCGATAATGGTTTGTGACGAATTCGATACTGGAAACATTCTCCCGTCGTCTTCAATTTTGAGTTCAACGCCATGTTTTTCAAACCATTCAATGGTGTCACCAGAGCAAAATTGATGAAACGGACCGCGCAATTCTTTTTCACCTCGCGGATAAAATTTGACCAATTCGTTGGGTTCAAAACAGGTATGGGTCACATTGCATCTTCCGCCGCCAGAAATGCGAACTTTCTCTAACACGTTTTTGCCGCGCTCGAGAATGGCCACTTTGAGTTTTGGATTTTTCTCTACGATATTAATCGCGGTAAAAAAACCAGCAGCGCCTCCGCCTACAATGATGATGTCGAAATCTTGGTTCATATTCTATCGGGGAAATCGCTGATGATTCCGTTTACATTGAATGATTTTATTTTGTGAATATCCTCTTGTTCATTGACCGTCCAAGGGAAAACGTGAAATCCCTTTTCTTGCATCAAAGCGGAACATTCTTGTGTCAGCAGATGAAAATAAGGATGTATGCTTTTGGCTTTAATGTAATCAGCAAAACCAATTGCCAAGGCTAGATCTGTTTCTGCCAATACTCCAATGGCGATATTCGGATTCAAAGAACGGATTTCCTGCAATGCATTCCAATCAAAACTTGAAACAATGAAGTGATCGTAAGTCCAATTTTTTTCCAAAATGTAGCGTTGAATCAAATCTAAAACTGGCATTGCAGTTTTTTGTCCTTTGAGTTCAATATTGAGGAATATTCTTTTGTCAATGAAGTCCAGCACTTCTTGTAGCGTTGGAATTTCATAGTGATTGTCAATTCGCAAAGCTTTCAATGCATCTAAAGTGAATGAATTTACTAATCCAGTTCCAGAAGTGGTGCGGTCTACACTTTCATCATGAATAACAACTAAATGTTTATCAGACGTCAAATGCACATCGAGTTCAATACCGTCAACACCCAATTCGATTGCTTTTTGAAAAGAAATCAAGGTGTTTTCAGGAGCATGTCCTTTGGCGCCGCGATGTCCGATTTTTCGCATTTAGTTCTTTTTTAGCTCGCCAAGATGCCAAGAGAAAGGTTACAATTTTTCAATCAAAACAATATTGAAATCGGAATCAATTATCACTTTTCCTTTCGAAACAACTGCCGTCTTTCCTGAATACGTATCTTTGATTTTACTTCCGTTTTTGAAAATCGTTCCGACTGAGATCTCTTTTTTTCCATTGTTCAATTCCAATCCGATGACTACTTGATCGGAATATTTTCCGTTCGAATAGGTTCGTGAAAAGACATACGGTTTGTTGGAGATTTCTTGGTGAATACCCGCGCCAACTGATGGATGGTTTTTTCTAAATTGTCCTAACTTTTGCCAATGCGACAGGATTTTTTGGGTTTCAGAATTTGATTTTACATCATTCCAGTTCATTAAGGAGCGCAAAGTAGCATCGCCTTCAGTACCCGGAACTACAAGAGATCTTCCTGTTTCGTCTCCGTAATATATTTGAGAAAGTCCTGGAGTTAACAACAATTTAGTGCCGCTTTCCAAACTTTTGGTTCGAGCGGCATCAAAGGGTTTTCCGTCATCGTGAGACGAAATGTAATTAAGAACACTAAATCCTTTGAGCTCATTGGACAGTTTGTTAGAATACATCGAAAACAATTCTTCATAACTTTTTTGAGCAGCATTCCACTTAAACTCAAAGTTGATGAGGTTGCTGAAACCGTGTTGAAAGTAATTTACTTTTCGATCACCAAAATCGAAGTCTTGTCCGTTACTGATGCTGTAGTTATACACTTCACCAATTGTATAAAACGGACTGTTATCGAGGACTTTCGTTGGATTGTTCTTTTTCCAAGTGGCAAAAGCGTAGTCGCATTGTGTTTTGAATTCCGTCCATACACTTTCATCCACATGCTTTACCGTATCGCCACGATAACCGTCAATTCCGTATTCGAGAATATAATCCGTCAACCATTTGATGATGTAGTATTTTGGAGCGCGCGGATAACCGGTTCTTTTGAAGAACGCATCGAGGGACGCAACTTCCTTTTCATATCGACCTTCTTTCTTCCATTTTTCAATAAGGAACGGCGGAAGATCGACATTTTCGTTGCTTTCCGTAAGTACATCTGGAAGGTTTTTTACTAAGGTGCAAGCGGTGGTATTTTGATAATTTTTGTAATCACATTGCGGTCCAGTTCGAACCCAATCGTTAGGCCAAACAGTATCCACATCCGTTACTGGTCCTGTATGATTGATGACACCATCAAGCACAATTCGGATTCCCTTGGCGTGTGCTTTTGCAACCAATTCCGCTAAATCTTTTTTGCTTCCAAAGCTTGGGTCGATGGCGGTCCAATCTCTCGTCCAATATCCGTGAAAACCATAAGTTACGCCAGTTCCTTCATCAACACCATCGTGAATTTGTTCTACAATAGGCGTGAACCAAATTGCATTAACGCCCAATTTATCGAAATAGCCTTCGTCGATTTTTTGAATAATTCCTTTGATGTTTCCGCCTTCGAAACCTCGGAGCATTCCTGTAGTTCTCGTCCGATCAAAAAATATTTCTTTGGTTGCATTTCCGTTAAGAAAACGATCGGTCATTAAAAAATACAAATTGGCTCCTTCCCAAACAAAAGGCGCTTTGTGCTGAACTTGCGTTTTAGCTTTTTTCTTTTTCTGGGTTTGAGCAGTATTTACGGTGGAATTCAATAGCAGTGGAATTAAAAATAGTAAAGCAATTTTTTTCATTTTTTAGTACTGTATTTTAATGTCTTTAGAGGTTCCTTTGTCCCAAGAAACGTTGATTTCTATCGTATTGTTATTGATGTTTTTAAACGAAACATTTTTCCCATTGATAAGAACGCTGCTCACTTTTGCATCTAAATGATGAATAATAAGATTTACATTTTTTGAAACTGCTTGAAATATTTTTCCAGTATCAGCCATCAATGTAATAGCTAGTTCTTTGGCAGTATTTGACGATTTGAAGTACAAGATTTCATAATCTCCTTTTTCGTAAGCTTGCACAGTGGATCCATTGTCATTATATAGTTTACCATAGCTTGTCGAGGTTTTATCATCTGCGTAATAGTGCAAATCAAAGTTCGCCAACGAATAACTTGTCGTATTTTGAATTGTTTTAATCATCGGAATAAAAGCACCGCCACGCACAAATACAGGAATATGATCTTCAGCTACCGCAACTGAATTTGTACTTCCTGCCTCGTATTTTTGATCGGTATAAAAATCAAACCAATTGTTGTTTTTCGGAAAGTAAACAGAAGTGGAAGTGACGTTCGATTTCATTATTGGCGCGACCAAGAAGTCATTTCCCCATAAATAATTTTCACAAACGGTTCCCAAAGAAGTATTGTTAGGCTCTTCAAAAAACAGCGGACGCATCAGTGGTGTTCCTTTTTGATTGTTGTCGAAGGCTAAGGTATAATTGTACGGCAGCATTTGATAACGCAATTCGACTTGCTTCTTAGCTTTGGCTTTTGTTACAATGTCTTTATAAACAGGTTCAGAGGCAACTTCTTCTTGCGCATGCGGGCGGAAAATAGGTTGAAAAACACCATACTGCAACCAACGAATATACAATTCATTATCAAAATAATCGCCAGCAAATCCACCCAAATCCGAGTGCATATAGCCCATTCCTTGCATTCCCATTTGAAGTGCAATTTCAGGTTGTGATTGCAGTCCACCCCAACTTCTGTTGACATCACCACTCCATGGCATCATCCCGAAACGCTGTGACCCCGAATAACCGGAGCGCATTAAAATAAATGGACGCTGATTTGGAAAATCTTTTTGATAACCATCCGCAATTAATTTTGCCCAATTGTGCCCGTAAATATTATGAACATCATCTGCTTTTCCTTTGGCTGTAATGGCTTTCGATGGAAAAACTTCAGGCTCGCCCAAATCGCCCCAAAGTCCACCAGCACCTTGATTGATTAGTCTTTTATAAACATCCCAAAACCAAGTAGCGCCTTCGGGTTTGAAGATGTCGATTAATCCGGTGTTTCCGAAATAAAAATCATATTTAAACGGCATTCCATCTTTACCCACTGCTAGCACTTTTTTATCAACTGCTTCTTGCCATTTGCTAGACGTGGTTAAAACGAAAGGCTCGGTAATCAGTACGGTTTTTACACCTTTCGCATTTAAATCTGCCATCATTTTGGTTGGGTTTGGGAAATTGTCTTTGTCCCAATCCAGGTTTCCCATCGTACCTTTTATGGTTTTTCCGAACCAATACAAATCGAGGATAATAGCATCGACTGGGATTTTATCTTCTTCAAATTTTCGGATGGTTTTCTCTACTTCTTCTTGTGAATGATAGCCAAATCGGCTAGAGAAATTACCCAACGCCCAACGCGGAGGCAACGGTTGTTTGCCTGTCAAATCGGTATAACTTGAAATTAATTCCGTCCAAGAATCTGCGGCAATCACTTGATAGGTTTTTCGACCTGAGATGGTTTCGTAGGCTAGAGTATTGTCTTTTTTGCTGTCTAAATCAAGGTAACCGATAGGCTCATTGTCGAAATGAACTGCATAAATTTTGGATGATAAAACGAGTGGAATACAAAAATTCATCAGCTCAGCTTTGGTTTCATAACCATAATGCGCGCGGTTGTATAATTGCAAGCGATTCCCACGACGGTTCATTCCGAGTGCACGTGCGCCACCTCCGTATAAAAGTTCAGAGTTGTCTAAATTGAAGTCGATGACGTCAGTGCTGTCTTTTTTGACATACCCATTTTTCTCAGAAAGCAGTTCTTTTGATTTGTAAGTGTACGAGATTTTGAACGGTGTTTTTTGGATGTTTACCGCAATTCCAGCTGTGGAAAATCGGATTGTGTTTTTATCCGATTTTACTTTTGCAATTCCTGCTTTTGGACTAAGAACAACCGCATGTGAAGTGGCATCAAACGTTTCTCCTTTGGGAATAAAAGAGGTTTCGATGATTTTGTCAGAATACGATTTGAAAATGTACTTGCCGTCGGAAGTTGTGACTTCTAAAGAATTGTTTCCCTTTTTGAAGTTTTCAAATTTTCTGTTTGCATTTTGAGCAATGGCAAAAGAAGAGAAGAGCAGGAATAGGATTATTTTTTTCATAGGATTATTGTAGTTCGATAATCAAAGCCGATTTAGCTTCGATGGTAATTTCATTTTTTATATCAATGGTTTTTCCAGTTAAAACCTCTTTACCTGCGGTGTAATTTTGAATGCTTTCTTGAAATCTATTGGTCTTGATGGTTTGTGTTTTGGAACTGTTGTTTAGCATTACCATCACCGACTTGGTGTCTGTGTATCGAAAATAAACATAGACATTGTTCTCAGGAACATAATGTTTCATTTTGCCAAAATGTACTGCGTCGTTGGTTTTTCTCCACTGCAATAATTGGGATGTAAAATCGAAAAATTGTTTTTGTTGGGAAGTTCTACCAGAGTTGGTGAAGGCGTTGTTTGAATCTCCGTTCCAACCGCCAGGAAAATCTTGTCGGATGGCCGCGTCACCGCTTTTATCTTTATTGCCGGACATGCCGATTTCGGAACCATAATATAGTTGTGGAATACCACGAACTGTAGCTATAAGCGTCATTCCCAATTGGTATTTCTTGAAGTCATTCTTATAGATTTCATTAAATCTCATCGTATCATGATTCTCTAGAAAAGTCATGATGCTGTTCGGATTCGGATATAAAAAGTCGTTTGTAAAATTGTCATAGACTTTAATCAAGCCTTTGTCCCAAGAAGATTCGTCTTCATTAAAGACATTTCCAACAGCGTCGTGCAGTGTAAAATCCATGACGCTTGGTAAATTAGAATTATAGCTTTGAATAGCGCCAATTTTACTATCTTTTTGCCAATACGCCATTTGCGCTTGGTCGTGCATCCAAACTTCTCCGACGATATTAAAATAGGGATATTCATTCAAGATGGATCGGCACCATTTTGAGATTCCAGCTTTGTCATTGTAAGAAAAAGTGTCCACTCGAAATCCATCTAAATCCGCGTATTCAATCCACCAAATTGCGTTTTGGATGAGGTAATTAAGCAAAAGCGGATTCGATTGATTGAGATCTGGCATCGATTTTACGAACCATCCGTCCATGCAGTGTTCCGCATCGACAGTACTAGCATTGATGTCGAACTGCGTTGTCATTCTATAATTCGATTGCGTAAATGTCGGGAACTGATGCACCCAATCATTTGATGGTAAATCCTTAATCATCCAGTGACGCCATCCCCAGTGATTGGTCACATAATCCATGATGTTTTTCATGCCACGTTGGTGCAATTCGTTGCTCAATCGCAAATAATCTTCATTGGTTCCGTAACGCGGATCTATTTTGTACACATCTGATTGTCCGTAGCCATGGTACGAATAGGTTTCGTCATTGTCTTCACAAAGTGGTGTTGCCCAAACCGATGTGGCACCTAATTCTTTGATATAATCTAGATTCTTAATGATGCCTTCAATATCGCCGCCGTGTCTGCCGCCAGGTAGCGAACGATTTCCTTTTTCAGATACCGAATTATCGCTGTCGTTTTTCGGATTTCCGTTTGCAAAACGATCCGACATGATGAGATAGATGACATCAGAAGCATCATACCCTTTGCGTAAGGCGGAATTTTTCTTACGGTTTTTGAGGTTGTATTGTTGTGAAAAAGTTTTGTTATTATTCTTGAAGGTAAATGTTAGCTCTTGCGCTTGCAGATTTTCTGTGTCGATGGTTACGAAAAGATAGTTTGCGTTTTCGGTTTTTTGAACATTTTTTATGGCGATACCATTGGATACTTCCACCGAATTTTGGGCAATATTTTTTCCATAGAACATAATTTGCAAATCGGTGTTGTGCATGCCGACATACCAAAATGGCGGTTCCATTTTTTCTACTTGTGCTGTTAGCGAAGCAGAAAGTAATCCCAGAAAAAGTATCCATTTATTCATTGTAGTAAAAATAAAAAACCTGAAAGCAATTCAGTTTTCAGGTTTAGTTTAGTAATTATACCGTCACTAAATTGTTAGGTTCTACCAAAATTTCTTTTCCATTGACATTAACGGTGATTTCAGTATTTCCTTCCAAAACAAAATTCGTTTGATTTTGAGTGACCGCCACTTTTAGAATTTGATTTCTAAAATTGATTTTGAAAGAGTAGCCATTCCATTCTTTAGGAATTCGTGGCGAAAAATGAAGCGTGTCATGCTTGATTCGCATGCCACCAAAACCTTCCACGATGCTCATCCAAGTTCCTGCCATGGAGGTGATGTGACAACCTTCTTCTACTTCTTTGTTATAGTCGTCTAGATCTAATCGTGAAGTTCTTAAATAGAAGGTATAGGCCATTTCCATTTTGTCTAATGCTGCGGCTTGGATGGAGTGAACGCAAGGAGAAAGTGAACTTTCATGAACTGTAAACGATTCATAGAATTCAAAATTTCGATGCAATTCTTCTTTAGAGAAATGATCTTCGAAGAAGTAAAAGCACTGCAATACGTCGGCTTGCTTGATATAAGGGGAACGTAGTATGCGATCCCAAGACCATTTTTGATTGATAGGACGTTGACTTTTATCCAGGTCAGCAACGCGCACCAATTCTTTGTCGAGGAAACCATCTTGTTGCAAGAATACGTCATATTCTTCCGAATAAGGGAAGTACATATGATCCGCTACTTTTTTCCATCCATCTAATTCATAGTCTGAAATGTTGGTCTTGGCCGTGATTCTTTTATAATCAGAAGGATATTCAGCAGCGACTTTTTGAATTTGTTCCGCCGTATATTCTAAACACCATTTCGCAATATAGTTGGTGTAGAAGTTATTGTTGACGTTGTTCTCATATTCATTCGGGCCTGTAACTCCCAAAATCATATATTGATTTCTTTGAGTCGATAGTGTCGCTCTTTGATGCCAAAAACGCGCAATTCCGATGAGTACTTCCAGTCCTTTTTCTGGAATGTATGAGTAGTCTCCCGTGTATCTGTGGTAATTGAAAATCGCAAAGGCAATGGCTCCATTTCTGTGTATTTCTTCGAAAGTGATTTCCCATTCGTTATGACATTCTTCGCCATTCATGGTCACCATAGGATAGAGCGCTGCGCCGTTTTTGAAACCTAATTTTGTTGCATTTTCAATCGCTTTGTCTAATTGGTTGTAGCGATAAGTCAATAGATTTCTTGCGACATGCTGGTCTTTGGTTGCCATATAAAAAGGAATGCAATAGGCTTCTGTATCCCAGTAAGTCGAGCCTCCATACTTTTCACCAGTAAATCCTTTAGGTCCAATATTCAATCTAGAATCTTTGCCTAAGTAGGTTTGATTTAATTGAAAAATATTGAATCGGATGCCTTGTTGCGCTTTGACGTCACCTTCGATGGTGATATCTGACATTTCCCAAATTTTCGCCCAAGCATCAATTTGGTCTTGCAATAATTGATCGTAACCAATTGTACCGGCAGCTTGAATGGCTTTTTCGGCGCCAAGTTGCGTATTTTCGTGATTTAGCGAAACCGCATAACCTCCTATTTTTTGAATAGATGAAGTGCCGTTTTGCGCTACGGCAACGGTGTAAGTGAATTGTATTTTGTCTTTGCTTGCGTCGATTTTTTCAGGCAGCATTTTCACATCTTCACCATTTAATAGAATAGTGTTGTGCATGAAAGTAGTTGCCACAAAGTGCGTCTTTAAGGTTCTTGAAGTAACAAATCCTTGGTTGTCGGTGTTTTGAATCGCAAGGGTTTCCCAAAATTTTTCTTCCCAATTTGTATCTTCGTTGCTTATTCCGGCATCAACGTAAGGTTTGTAAGTGATTACCGCACCCTTGTTTATAGGTTTAATTTCATATTGGATGACACCAACTTCGTCGATATCTAAAGAAAGAAAGCGGCGGACATTTACAGCAATAACAGTATCATTTTTAAGCGTTGCTTCGAAGGAGCGGTTATACCAACCTTCTTTCATGTTTAATTCTCTGCGAAAGTGAGCAACATTTGTGCAATGGTTTAAATCAAAATTCTCCCCATTAATTTCAATGTCAATTCCAATCCAATTTGGTGCATTGAGTACTTTGGCAAAATATTCTGGATAACCATTTTTCCACCAGCCCACTTTGGTTTTGTCAGGGTAGTAAACACCAGCGATATAACTTCCTTGAAAAGTTTCATTAGTGTAGCTTTCTTCAAAATTGGCACGTTGACCCATGGCTCCGTTTCCAATGCTAAAGAGACTTTCGGATGATTTAACCCTTTCGACATCAAATCCTTCTTCTATAATTGACCAATTGTCTGGTTGAATATAATCTTGATTCATTTTTAATAATTAATAGTTTTCAATTAAATTGACATTTCAAAACAGTTACTGCTGTTTTCTCTTTTCGTTTTATCTTTTTATTAATGCTTCGATGAAGCTGGTGTCCATGTAGGTGAAATCTTTGAAGATATATTTTGCTTCGTGCAAAACTGTTGCTTCTCCGATACCAACGCTGGTCATTTTTGCAATATTTGCGGCTTGAATTCCGGCTACAGAATCTTCAAAAACAATGGAATTTTCGTTGCTAGTGTCTAACAATCGCGCGGCTTGAATAAAAACTTCAGGGTCTGGTTTGGCGTTGGTTACATCGTTTCCGTCGACGATGGCGTCGAAATAACTAATGATTCCTGTTTTTTCCAAAATTGGTCTTGCGTTTTTACTGGCAGAACCCAAGGCAATTCCTTGATTATTTTCCTTTAGAAATTGCAAAATTGGAATCACACCCGGCAGAATTTCACTCAAGTTCATATTGACCAAATACGAAAGATAATCTTCATTTTTTTGGATAAGCCATTTGTTTTTTTCTTCCTGACTTGCCTCTATTTTACCCAGTTCTAAAATAATATCTAAAGAACGCACACGGCTGACACCTTTTAATTGTTCGTTGTGTTCTGGCGTAAATTCAATACCAAGTTCACTAGCAATTTTTTGCCATGCGAGAAAATGATATTTTGCGGTATCTACGATTACGCCATCGAGATCAAAAATAAATGCTTTTCTATTCATTGATCACAATTTTTGATTTGTCATTTATTGTTAATGAAATAATACCGGCGGTAATCATTGAAGCTCCTCCAATGAATAGTGCATAAATCGGTTCGCTGTTGAAAAATTGAGATACTAAAAATCCAAGGATAGACGCTGCAACCAATTGTGGAATTACGATGAAGAAGTTAAAAACACCCATATAATATCCCATTTTGCTCGAAGGCAAAGCACCAGATAGCATCGCGTAGGGAATAGATAAAATGCTTGCCCATGCGATTCCGACACCAATCATAGGAAGCCATTCCATGGTGAAAACGGTTGGTTCTTTGATAAAATAAATAGAGATCAATCCCAATCCACCTAAAGTGAGTGCGATGAAGTGCGTAAATTTTCTACTGGTTATTTTTGCTAATAACGGTAGCAAGAACGCGGCAATAGCGGCGATTAAGTTATAATTGGCAAACATTTCGCCGACTTGGTTTGCGCCAGTGTTGTACGCTTCAGAAGTGGTGTCCGTGGTGCCATAGATATGTTGAGTTACTGCGAGAGTAGTATAAATCCACATCGAGAATAATGCAAACCATGAAAAGAACTGAACCCAAGCCAGTTGTTTCATGATTTTTGGCATAAATTGAAAATCGTTCATAATGGTTACGAATCCATTTTCACATTGATTTGATTTTTGAAGTAAACCAGAGATAATCATTGCAAGACCGCCCAATCCTATTAATCCTAAAGAAAGCACATAGAGGTCTTTTTTCAAATCAAAATGATATATAGCCAAAGCGAATAAGATTCCAATACTAAAAAAGATAATTCCTTTGGTCAAATGCGATTTTCCATTGGCTTGAAACCATTCTTGAGAACGTTCTTCTTTTTCATAAGAGACTTTCTGATGACTATCAAAGGCTTCCAATTCTTCTGGAGTATATTCTTTAGAAGTGATAACCGTCCAGAGCACAGAGACTAAAAAGGCAACGCCACCAATATAAAAGGAATATTTTACAGAGTCTGGAATGATGCCGAGCGGGGCAGTGTTTTCGACGCCTAGGTGCGTTAGCATTAAAGGCAACTTAGATGCGACATAGGCTCCGATTCCGATAAAGAAACTTTGTGTAGCAAATCCCATGGTTCTTTGATTCTCAGGAAGATTGTCGCCAACAAAAGCGCGAAAAGGTTCCATCGAAACATTGATTGACGCGTCCATTATCCACAACATTCCAGCTGCAAACCAAAGAACGGGTGAGTTGGGCATAATAAACAATGCGCCAGAGGCGAGAATAGCTCCTGCTAAAAAATAAGGTTTTCTTCGACCTAGTCGAGTCCAAGTTCTGTCTGAAAAATAACCAATTATAGGTTGTATGATCAAACCAGTTAAAGGCGCCGCAACCCAAAGAATTGGGATGTCGTCAATGTTGGCTCCTAAAGTTTGAAATATACGGCTAACATTTGAATTTTGCAGAGCAAAACCCATTTGGATTCCAAGAAATCCAAAACTCATGTTCCAGATTTGCCAGAAACTTAATCTACGCTTTTCCATTATCGTAATTTAAATTTGAATACGATAAGCGCTTTGCTTATCAAAACTTATATTATTTTCGAAGTAAAGTATAAGTCCTGATAATCGGCGGTAAATATATGCTTTTTTTCTTTTCAAAAAGAAAATAACAAAAATTATCGCACTAGGTGGCGTGGTTTTTTTAGTGAAAGTCCCTCTATTTTAGGATCGGCGTTGATTCTCTTTGAACCAAATGCGTTTCGATAACTTCAGTAATGTATTGTTCGTTTTCCTCGTCTTCGGACTCTAATCTTTCGATTAACATTTGAGCTGCCTTGTTGCCCATTTTGATGCCGTTTTGACTTATTGTTGTAATACTTGGGGAGGAATAATTGGAAATAATCCCATCGGTAAAACCAATGATTGCAATGTCTTCCGGAACATTAAACTTTAGTCTTTTGGCTGTTTTAATTGCGGTAACGGCAAACAATTCGTTGACTGCAAATATCGAATCCAAGTCGTTGTTGGTAATCAGTTCTTCAATTTGGCTAGAACAATTGTCGATGTCCTCAATTTTGATAATGAGATTGTTGTTTATCGGAATGCCGTTGCTTAATAGTGCTTTGACGTAACCTTCTGTCCTAAGTTTACCAACACTAACATAATCTACGGTAGTGATTAAACCAATTTTTTTCATACCATTATTAATCAAACTTTCTACCGCTTGATAGGCGGCAAGATTGTCATCGATGATGACTTTGTCGCACAGAACGTCATTGGTGACTCTGTCAAACATAACCACTGGCATACCTTGGTTGATGACTTCGCTTATATGGTGAAAGTCCTTTCTTTGCTGGGTTTCCTTTGAAAGCGACATGATAAAACCATCAATACTACCATTGGCTAACATTTCCATATTGATGACTTCTTTATCGAAAGATTCGTCAGATAAGCATACAATAACATTATAGCCTTTTTCATTGGCAACATGTTCAATTCCGCTAATCACCGTGGCGAAGAAATGGTGTACAATCTCTGGAATGATAATTCCGATTGTTTTTGTTTTTTTGTTTTTTAGACTTAATGCGATCAGGTTCGGTTTGTAATTATATAGCTTAGCAAATGCCTGTACTTTTAGTCGGGTATCTTCGCTGATTTCAGAGCTATCTCTTAGTGATTTTGAAACTGTAGAAATTGAAACGTCCAATTCTTTGGCAATTTGCTTTAGGGTAACTTTTCTTTTCATTGCGATTCTGGTAATTACTATTTTCCGATTAAAGATAATTTTTATTTTCAGTAATGAAAATTTTATCCTTAAAAAATTGAATAGTAGTGAAAGTTTTCAACACGAAAACGTTTTCGGCATACAATTGTCGTGTGTTTTCAAGCGAAATCAAAAAATTTACTTAAATTTAACGTTCGAAGTAAAGTATAAGCTCAAAAAACGAATTCTAACTTAAACAAAATGTATGAAAACAATTTACAAAAAGTTGTTATTTTTAATGCTTTTGCTCCCAATTGGTGTCTTTGCACAAAGCACTGTTGGAGGAACGGTTGTTGACAAAGTTTCCAAACAACCATTGCCCGGAGTAAACGTAGTCATTCAAGGAGCTGCGAACGGAACTCAAACCGATTTCGATGGTAAGTTCAAATTAAACAAAGTTAAAAAAGGGGAAAAAATTGTTTTTTCTTATGTTGGGTATGTGAATAGTACAGTAACGTATGATTCGCAAGCTGATATTTTAATCAGTCTTCAAGAAGAATCCAATCAGTTGCAAGAAGTTGTGATTCAGGTTGGTTATGGTTCGGCGAAAAAGAAAGATGCAACAGGATCTGTGGCATTGATCACCGCAAAAGATTTTAATAAGGGAGCAATAATTTCTGCTGATCAATTGCTAGCGGGTAAAGCTGCGGGGGTAAGAATCACTACCAACGGAGGACAGCCTGATGCCGATCCTAATATTAGAATTCGTGGAGGTGCTTCATTGAACGCTTCAAACAGTCCTTTGATTATTATTGATGGGGTTCCAATTGGTGATCTAAATCCGGTAGGAATAAAAAACCCACTTTCCTTAGTAAATCCGAATGATATAGAGTCTTTTTCTATTTTGAAAGATGCATCTGCGACAGCAATTTATGGAGTGCGAGCATCCAATGGGGTGATTTTGATTACCACTAAGAAAGGAACTGCTGGAGCGCCTCAATTTAATTACTCAGCTAATTTGTCGGTAGGAAAGTTGTATAAAAAAATGAATGTAATGAATGCAAGTGATTTTACGCGCTTCATTCAACAGTTTCACCCGGACAGAACAAACGTCTTAGGAATCGATGATCCAAGTACAGAATTAACAGACGACCTAAGTACACCGCAAATAGAAGGTAGAATTCTAAGCAATACTGACTGGCAAGACGTGATTAGTAGAACGTCTATATCATCAGATCACAACTTTAGCGCTAGAGCAAATTTGTATAAAAAAATTCCATTTAGAGCTTCAGTAGGATATTCAAAAATTCAAGGAATTGTTAAAACTAATGATTTAGAACGTTTTACCTATTCTTTAAAATTGACTCCTAAATTTTGGGATGATAATCTAAAAATTGATGTTAATGCCAAAGGAGTATATACTGACAAAAATGCTATCGACGAAGGTGGTGTGTTTGGTGATGTAGCCAAGATGGATCCAACCAAACCAGTATACGGAAGTTCTTTTAATAACAAATTCGTAGGATACTATCAAGCAACCAGAATTTTAGAAAACAGAGATGTTACAACAGGAGCTATTAATCCACTCGCGCGATTGGAACAAAGACATGAGCCAGTTAGGTCGCTGCGATTTTTAGGAAATATAGAATTTGATTATAAACTCCCATTCTTGCGAGATTTGAGAGCGGTTGTAAATCTTGGTATCGATGCTTCAGAGTCTAGAAGTAGAACAGTTTTCGACGATAATGCGCTAGCAACATACCAATTTAATAAAAGCACAGATTTTATAGACGTAAATAACCCAGAAAAGAACTATTTGTTTAATCCAGGAATTGATTACAAAGAACAGCAAACATCAACAAACAAAACGATGGACGCTTATTTAGCTTATTCTAAAAATCTAACTGGATTTGTTACAAAGTTTGATGCGCAAGCGGGCTATTCTTATCAGGATTTTGTTACTGATGGGACAAAGAATGAGTTTCGCTATAACACAGAAACGGGTGTGAGAGAACCTAATATCAAATATATAAAGGAGAATCCAACGGGCCGATATTATTCGCCTTTAAATTTGCAAGCTTTTTTTGCTCGAACAAATGTTGATTTGTTGGGTAGATATTTGTTTACTGCAACATTGAGAGCAGATGGTTCTTCATTATTCCAAGAAAATAAAAGATGGGGTTATTTCCCGGCTTTTGGTCTGGCATGGAAATTAAAAGAAGAATCATTTTTAAAGGACATGAATTTTGTTCAAGATATGAAATTAAGATTGGGTTGGGGTCAAACCGGACAAGCCAATATACCAGGTAAATTTTTCCCTTCTAGACAGCTCTATGAGCCAGGAGATGCGACAAGCCAATATTTACCTAATGCCACTACATATACGCCTATTCCTTACAATCCTGACTTAACTTGGGAGACTACGACGACACTCAACGCCGGGTTAGATTTTGAGATTTTTAAGAGAAGTATTGTTACAGGAAGTTTTGATGTATACCAAAGAAAAACTACGGACTTGTTGGCGGAAACTCCTGGTGCAGCAGGTAGTACAGGAGGAACACTTTTCTTAAACAATGTTGGATCAATCAAGGGAGAAGGTTTTGAAGTAGACTTAAAAGTAAAGTTGATAGAAAATGACAATGTTTCTTTTAACATTGGAGGAAACGTAGGATATAGTTTCTACCGCATAGATCAGTTAGACACTCCAGCGCCACTTCAGGTTGGAACCATTCCTAGTCAAACGGGAGTTCCACTTTTCTATAATGCGGTTGGTCAGCAAGCCTATTCTGCTTGGGTTTTTCAACAGATTTATGATAGCAATGGGGAACCAATTGTTGGTGCTTATGTAGACACAAATCAAGATGGAGAAATTGGAAATGATGACAGAGTTTATAAAGCAATTAGACCAAATTGGGTGTATGGCTTTAATACTAATTTCAGCTACAAAAAATGGGATTTTTCTGCATCCTTTAGAGGCCAACTTGGCGGACAGGTTTATAATGCCGATAAATTACGATATGGTTCACTTCAAAGTGCCGTTAATCCTCAGGATGCAAGTTATGTGAATAATGTTCTTAATTTTTATGACGGTACAGCAAATCCCCTTTTTGATAATTACGCACTTAATAATTCTGCGATTTCTGACTATATGTTAGAAGACGCTACTTTCTTACGATGTGATAATATTTCATTGTCGTACAAGTTTGAGAAACTAGTAAAGAATGCTTCGTTGCGACTAAGTGGGTCGGTGAACAACGTTTTCATATTGACAAAATACTCAGGTCAGGATCCTGAAACTTTTGGCGCATTTGAATCGAATTTTTACCCACGACCAACTACATTCACTTTAGGATTAGGCCTTGATTTTTAAAAAATAATATTATGAAAAGAAATAATGTAATTCATTTTGGACTATTTATTGGTCTATTATTGATGTCGGGCTGTACAAATGATTTAAATACAGACCCAAAAGGGGAAAAAATAACAGAAGATCAACTTTTGGAATTACAACCCAATTTAGATGGATTGGTATCAAAAGTCTATGGTACGTTTGCTTTATCAGGGGCTTCAGGGCCAGGAAGCACCGATACTCCGGGTGATGATGCTGGGGAATCTCCATTCTTGCGAGGGATCATTAATCTTCAAGACTTTACCGCAGATGACATGAAAAACCGTTGGGGTGATGGAGGTTTAGATCCACTTACTACTGCTAGTGGTTGGGACGAGAACAATAAGTTTATGAAGTACCTTTACAACAGGGTATATTATACAGTTCCACAATGTAACAAGGTGATGAACCAATTGGCTCAGTATAATATTCCGACAAGGGAGCAAGTTAAAAGCGAGCTACGATTTTTAAGAAGTTTGGCGTATTATTATTTGATTGATTGTTTTGGTAAAGGACCAATTTTGAGAGAAACAGATCCAGCAAATGCTGGGCCTCAGCAAGAAGCAAGTCGGGTGGAGTTGTACAATTTTGTTGTGTCAGAATTGCTTGACATCGAAGATAAACTTCCAAGTCGTGTTGGATATGGAAGAGCTAACAAACATGTAGTAAGAATGCTATTGGCAAAAATGTACTTGAACTCGGAGGTCTATACAGGAGTGCCAAGATATGATAAGGCGTTGGAATACAGTCAAAAAGTTATTGATGAAGGGGGTTATCAGTTAGCTACTAGTTTCGTAAGTATCTTTTCGGGAGATAATGATATAAGTGATGCAAAAAATGAAATTATATATGCATTAGTTGCCGATCCTTTCGTAAGCCAAAGTTATGGTAATACCACGTATTTAGTGAATGGAAGTTTGAGCAGTGATACCATGAATATCGGAGACTTTGGCGCTTCTGAAGGTTGGACTGGACATCGCGCTACTAAAGCTTGGTATGGTAAATATACAAATCCGGATGGCTCGTTTATCACTAGTGCACAACAATTAGCTAATTCACCTGATGAAAGAGCGCATTTGTTTTTTTCAAACTATACCGGTCCTGAAGCTAAAAGACATAATTTTGAGATGACAGATTACAAAAAATGGTTAGATGGTTTCCCTTCAACGAAGTTCAGAAACACTAATTTTCTTTCGCCACTGACTGCTCCACTGAAATTTTCAAATACAGATTTCCCATTGTTTAGGTTGGCTGACGCTTATTTAATGTATGCCGAGGCAGTATTAAGAGGTGGCGGCGGGTCAAATGGCTTAGCAGTACAATATGTAAATGCCGTTAGAAATAGATCTAATGCTTCTTCCATAAATGCTGGAGATTTAACCTTAGATTTTCTTTTAGATGAAAGAGCTCGAGAGTTAAATTTTGAAGGACATAGAAGAAGTGATTTAATTCGTTTTGGAAAATTCAGCGGAGGGTCGTATTTATGGCCATGGAAAGGGAATAATAAAGATGGAGCTGCAATTCCTAGTCATTATAATTTGTTCCCAATTCCACTTTCTGCTCTAGGCGCAAATCAGTACTTAACACAAAACACAGGGTATTAATTTTAAAAAGATATAAAAATGAAGAATATTTTAAAATCTGCTGTATTTCTTTTGTCATTTGTATTGTTAAATTCTTGTACGAATGATAAAGATTATGTAGCTAGTGCCAATGGTTTTGAACTGCGTAAAGACAGTTCCGTTACACCACCAGATGTTTTGTTAGAAGCAAATAAAGCAGATAATTTTATAAAATTAACATGGGATCGCGCTAATAATGGTGTGCCAACATCATCTGTGTATTCCGTACTTGTGTCAGATCACGATAATGACCCAGGTTTTGAGAAGGCAGTAGAGTCGGTTGTAGGTCTAGATTTGACAACGGCAGACGCAAGAAACTGCACTCTAAAAGTTGGTGATTTTAACGATCTATTAAATCGATTGCCTTCTTTTACTTGTAGCGCAATGAATATTGATATTAGAATTAAATCTAAATTAGGCGTAGCTTCAAATGCCTTATTTCAGTATTCAAACCCAATAACAGTTTCAGTAACGGGATATCCAACACTAAATCAAATTTTAGCACTTGTTAAAGAAGGAGATAGCGCAGACCTTAGTCAAAAGCTAATGTCTTCAGCAGTTTCAAATCTTAGTGATTTTGAAGGTTACTTCTACTTGGAGCCTGGAAATTATAAAATGTATAGACCTGATGGTTGTGGGGATTTTTCAAACCCAACCATCTATGGAATCGGGACACCTACAGCTACGGGAGTTGCGAGTCTTGTATCTGATCAAAGCCAAAGTTTTGTTGTTACTGAAGCGGGACATTATTTGATAAAAGCTAGCTTAGGTACAGGCTCTGGATCTTCAACCTGCACGATTAAGAAATATAGAGCCTTCGGACCTTTTGGGAATGCTACTAGAGGAGCAGGAGGTGCTCCGGTGACTTCCATGGTGCCAATGACTTACGACGTAATTGGTAAAAAATGGACTATTACAATGGACTTGATAGTTGGAAATAATTTCAAATTTAAATCAAATCTGTGGGATGGAGATGCAGTTACTCCAGTGGGTGAGCCACTTCCTTCTCCATCATATGTTCCTGCTGGAACTGGTGCTCCAAGCAATACAAAAATAATTTCAACGCTTGGAGATTTGAATGATACTGGATCGGCATTAGTACCAATTCCATTAACTGGTGGAGATATAAAGGTTCCTGGTGCCAATAATGGGGTAATCAAGAAATTTAAAATTGAGATGAGTGTTTCCAATCCGAGAAACTATACTTACAATCTCGAAGAAGTTCCGAACTAATTCACATAATATCCTAACATTAAGGGCTGCTATTAACAGCCCTTTTTTTAAAAAATAACTATGAAAAAGAATATTTTATTAAGTTTTATCGTCGGTCTCTTGTCTACTGGGCTATTTGCTCAAGTTACTATTTCTCCCACTACTTTTAATGTGACCGATCCTGTTACAATTACAGTAACTTTTCCAATTACTACATGTAATACAATGGGGAATTCTCCTGCAAAAGTTTATATGCATGCAGGTATAGGAGATGCAACCAATGCTTTCGGATATGCTGTTATTGGTAATTGGGGTCAAGACGATACCATCGGACAAATGGCAAGTGTAGGACCAGGGGTTTATAGCATAACAATTACACCGAGTACCTATTTTGGTCTTAATGCAACACAGCAGGCAAATGCTACTAAAATGGGTATGGTTTTTAGAAATGCCACAGGAACTCAAACCTTGAAAAAAGCACCTTCTTGTGGGGACTACATTTTTGATGTGGGTTATTTTCAAACAACTTTAACAACACCTACCGAAAATAGTAGCACAATCATAAATTCAGGTGAAAGCAGAACAGTTCAAGCTTCCAATACGAATGGCAATGCCAACTATAATTTGAAAGCAAATGGTGTAAGTATTAACACGGCTTCAAATGTTCCTACCTATTCTTTTACGGATACGAATATTACAGAAAACAGAAATTACGAATTAGAGATTTCACAAGGAGCGTCTACCCAAGTAAAGAAATTTAGTGTAATAGTAAATCCAGGAACCATTGCTCAGGCATTGCCCTCAAGTACTTTGGTTGATGGGGTTAATTACAATTCGTCCGACCCAACTAAGGCTACTTTGGTACTTAATGCGCCGTTCAAAGATTTTATATACGTGGCCGGAAGTTTCAACAATTACCAACCGAGTGGGGCTTATGCAATGAAAAAAGATCCGACTTCAGGCAAGTTTTGGTTAGAGCTAACTGGTCTTGTTTCTGGACAAGTATACACGTTTCAATATTGGGTTTGCGATGTAACGAGTAGACCGGTCAATTCACCAGCAATCGTAAAGACAGCAGATCCTTTTTCAACTTTAGTACTTTCTCCTTTCGACGATCCAGAGATTGCTTCATTGGGAGTTTACCCTAATTTACCGCAATATCCTGCGGGACAGCAAAGAGAAGTTACCGTTTTACAAACCGGTCCAAGTGCTTATTATAACTACAATTGGAGCGCAGCAACTAACAACTTTGTAAAACCAAAAAAGAAAGATCTAGTAATATACGAAGTGCTGGTTCGTGATTTTGATGTCAATAGAAGTTATCAGGATTTGATAGATAAGATCGATTATTTTAAAAATCTAAAAATAAATGCCATTCAATTAATGCCAGTGATGGAGTTTGAAGGGAATCTAAGTTGGGGCTATAATACGGTTTTCCACCTTGCTCCAGACAAACGATACGGACCACCTGCGAAATTAAAAGAGTTTATTGATTTATGCCATCAAAATGGTATCGCCGTAATTCTAGACGTCGCTTTGAATCACGTATTCGGTCGTTCTCCACTAGAAAGAATGTGGATGACAGACACCGACAATGATGGATGGGGGAATGGAATAACTTCTGAGAACCCTTATTGCAATCAAACCGCAATGCACTCGTACAGCGTTGGTTCTGATTTGAATCATTATAGAGAACCGGATAATTTGACCAATACGTATGTTCTTAGAACAATCAAAACTTGGATGGAAGACTATAAGATCGATGGTTTTCGTTGGGACTTAACGAAAGGATTTACCAATTCTTGTCCGAGCAATGTAGCTGGAGGTCAAGAAGCTTGTACCAATAGCTACCTCGCAGATCGGGTTGCAAAACTTAAATACTACGCTGATAAACAGTGGGAAATTGACCCAAATTTCTTCGTGATTTTTGAGCATTTAGGAACAGGTGGTTCTTATAACGAGGAAGTAGAATGGGCCAATTATTTGCGTTCTGGAGATTCGAAAGGAATTATGCAATGGCGCAAGATGACCGATTCGTACGCGAATTTGTTAAAAGGAAATGGCACTAGCTTATCTGGAGTTACAGACCCTTCTGAACGTTTTGTTGGTTATGCTGAAAGCCATGACGAGGAACGAGTTACCTATAAAGCATTAACCGAAGCTGGGCAAACACTTGGAGATTTAGCTAAAATACATTTGCGTTCTTCTGCGATGGGAGCGGTTCATTTGCTTGTGCCGGGCCCAAAAATGATATGGCATTTTGGAGATTTAGGTTGGGATCGTTCATTATGGACTTGTCAAAATGGAAACGTTTCGTTTTCAAACCCTGACTGTAAATTAGACACAAAGCCACAACCACAATGGACCGAGAATTGGTTGGCAGATACAAACAGAAGTACAATCTACAACAATTGGTCACGAATGATAAACTTGAGAAAAACAGAAGCTGTTTTTGAAAATGGTTCATTCGCTTGGAACTTCAATAGCACAGGTCACCCACGTCTAGATGTATGGACTAGTACTACGCAAACTGCAAATCTAAGTTATGTGTTTGTATTGACGAATTTTACCAACAATACCTATAATGTAGCAGGAGGATTTCCATTTGCAGGAACTTGGGCAAACTTGATGGACAATTCAACTTTTGCAGTGACAGATACAAGTATGAATATTAGCATTGAGCCAGGAGGTTTTAGAGTTTTCGGAAACAAACCTTCGTCTTTAAGCATCGACGAAATTGATACGACTGATGCGACTAATATTTATCCAAATCCATCAACAGATTATTTTTATATTAGTACTACAGTTTCAAAAGTGGAGATATTTTCTGTTTCGGGACAATTGGTAAAAAGCTTTACCAATCAACCTACAGGATATCAATATAACGTTTCAGACTTAAGAAGTGGAATGTATATGGTGAAAATTTTAGATGAAAACAATCGAGTGAAAACCACAAAATTGTTAAAACAATAGAAGTTGAGTTAGTTTAGTTTTTTTAAGACCTCCCTTTTTAAGGGAGGTTTTTTTGTTTGGCATTACATTATAATGTATTTTAGTTTCCTGAGTGGACTAATTCTCTAAATTTGCATAATGGAAGAAAAGAAAAAAAGTAGGATTTTAAAGTTTTTGAAGATAACGGTCATTAGCTTCGTTGTATTCCTATCGATGTTGTTTTTGTTCCCAATAGTTTTTCCTGGAAAAATTGCGCAAGAAGTCAAATTGTTTGCCAACGAAAAATTGGAAGGCGAACTCAATTTTTCTGAAGCAAAGCTCTCTTTCTTCAATCATTTTCCTTCCTTAACACTTACACTAAAAGATTTTAAACTCAAAGGTTCTGCGCCTTTCAAAAATGAAACTCTAATTTCGGCGAATGAAATAGCATTTGGAATTAACATTAAGACGCTGATTTTTGATAACGCCGTTAAGATTGACAAGATTTTTCTCTCCAATGCTTTTATGAATGTCAAGGTGGATAAGAATGGACAAGCCAACTATAACGTCTATGTTTCCGAAGATACAAAACCGTCTAAAGACAATTCAAATACCTCATTAAAGCTTGAGAAGATTGACATTCGTGATAGCCATTTGGTTTATGATGATCAATCCACTAAAATCCTTATCGACGCAAAAGGTTTTAATTACGTGGGCAAAGGAGCCTTAGACCAAGCGATTTTTGATATTTATACAGAAGCAAATATCGACTCTCTCAATATGACGTATGATAAGGAAGCGTACCTCATAAACAAAAAGATTAAGGCAGACCTGATTACTAAAATTAATACCAATTCGTTTTCGTTCGTTTTTCAGCAAAACAACTTAAAAATCAACAAGCTGCCAGTTCAGTTCACAGGAAAATTTGATTTCCTAAAGAATGGCTATGACATGGACTTCAAAATTGATTCGAAAGACAGTAAACTCAACGACTTTTTTACGGCATTACCACCACAATACGTAACCTGGTTAGAGAAGACTAAAGTAAAAGGAAGTACTGACTTGGGCTTGTCGCTCAAAGGGCAGTACATCGCATCAGAAAAGAAAAGTCCAGATTTGGCCTTCAACATGAAAATTAGAGAAGGCAAAATTGAATATAAAAATGCGCCATTTCCAGTTACAAATATCTTCCTAAACTTTGATACTAAAATTCCCAGTTTAAATCCGGATAATATTGAAGTAACTGTTGATTCTCTCTTTTTTAATGTTGGAAAAGACTATCTGAAAGCTATCGTGAAATCTAAGGGTATAAAAAAACCTTCGATACAAGCGAATGTTCAAGCTTCATTGGATTTGCAAAAATTAGATCGAGCGGCTGGCTTAGAAAATATGAAAATTAGTGGTCTAGTAAAAATGAATGTGCTAGCGAATGGCGCATATGATAAGGCGAAGTCCATTTTTCCAAGAACCAAAGGATCGCTTAGTCTCAAAGGAGTTACGATTCAAACGAATTATTATCCGAAACCGATTCAAAATATCAACCTAAACGCTACATTAACCAACGGCGACGGAACGTTCAAGCAAACCAAATTGGTCATTAATCCTGCGTCATTTGTATTTGAAGGAAATCCATTGTATCTGAAAGCTAGTTTCTCCAATTTTGATGATGTTTTGTATGACATCAAAGCAAAAGGATCACTCGATATTGCAAAAATTTACAAAGTTTTTTCACAAAAGGGATTAGATGTAAAAGGATTTATCAAAGCGGATGTTGCATTCAAAGGAAAACAAAGCGACGCTACAAGCGGGAATTACAGTAAACTTAATAATAGTGGAACCTTGCAGTTAAAGAATATCAAAACAACGTCGCAGTATCTTCCAAAGCCATTTCTAATCAATGAAGGGTTGTTTACTTTTAATCAGGATAAAATGAACTTTACGGATTTCATTGCGTCGTATGGTCAATCCGATTTTAAGATGAATGGCTATTTGCAAAACGTAATCAATTTTGTGCTTTCGGATCGAGAAGTGCTAAAGGGCAAGTTTGCTTTGCAATCTAACTACATCAATGTCGATGAATTTATGTCGGGAGCAACGGTAACTTCAAAAGAAGAAACCACCAAAGAAAGTTCAGCCAAAACGGAGACAGGCGTTGTTGTGATTCCGCCAAATTTTGATCTGCAATTTGTTGCTAACGCTACCAAAGTGAATTTTAATGAATTGCAATTAGATCGTGCAAAAGGTGATTTGACGGTATCAAATGGCAAAATTTTACTCAAGAACACTGGTTTTAATATCATCGATTGCCCAGTAAACATGGATATCGCCTACGGAAGTGAAGCAAGTAACAGAGCCTTTTTCGACTTCAAAGTTAAAGCAGATAATTTTGATATTAAGCGTGCTTATGATGAAATCAAGATGTTTCGAGAAATGGCAACTGCGGCCGAAAAAGCACAAGGTAAAGTATCACTAGACTATAAAGTAGGCGGAAAATTAGATGGAAACATGCAACCTATTTATCCGTCGTTGGTGGGTGGCGGAACGCTTTCTGTGAAAGAAGTAAAAATGCGCGGATTTAAAATGTTCGCTGCAGTCAGCCAAAAAACAGGAACAGAATCAATAAAGAATCCCGATGTAACAAAAGTGGACATCAAAACAAAAATCAAGAATAATATCATTACAATTGAACGATTCAAATTCAAATTTGCAGGATTCAGACCTCGAATTGAAGGAACCACTAGTTTTGATGGTAAGTTAAATATCAAAATGAGACTCGGATTGCCTCCATTGGGCATTATCGGAATTCCCCTAACTGTTACAGGAACCCAAGAGGCACCAAAAGTAAAACTTGGAAGAAAAACAGAGGATTTAGAAGAAACCGAATATGTCGAAACTCCGCCAGGCAGCTCAGTTCCTAGCTCGTCTGCACCAACTTCTGCACCAGCCAAATAGCAAGTTGCTAATCTGATTTTTCATTATTGCTTTCATTTTTTTTTGCTAAAGATTAATGCGTAAAAGTTTCGCTGTTACGTCTAGACTTCTACCTTTGCAAGTCGGAATTAAATCCCATTGCCATGAATAGAAATAGCAAGCGAAGAGAAGCATTATTATACCACGCAAAACCCACTCCAGGGAAAATTCAAGTTGTTCCAACTAAGAAATACGCAACTCAAAGAGATCTGTCTTTGGCCTATTCTCCTGGCGTAGCAGAACCTTGTCTTGAAATTGCAAAAGACATCAACAACGTATATAAATACACAGCAAAAGGAAATCTTGTGGCTGTGATTACCAACGGAACTGCAGTTTTAGGACTTGGCGATATTGGTCCTGAGGCTTCAAAGCCGGTGATGGAAGGGAAAGCATTACTTTTTAAAATATTCGCTGACATTGATGTGTTTGATATTGAAATTGGCACCAAAGACATCGACGCTTTTATCGAAACCGTAAAAAATATAGCGCCAACTTTCGGAGGAATCAATTTAGAAGATATTAAAGCGCCAGAATCTTTCGAAATCGAACGTCGATTGGTAGAAGAGTTAAATATTCCGGTGATGCACGATGATCAACATGGTACAGCCATCATATCTTCTGCAGCCTTAATAAACGCTTTGGAATTGGCAAACAAGAAGGCGAGCGACATCAAAATGGTCGTGTCAGGAGCAGGTTCAGCAGCGCTGGCTTGTGCCGATTTGTATGTTTTATTGGGTATCAAGCCAGAGAATATTTACATGTTTAATAGCAAAGGCTTGCTAACAAAAGACAATCCTTCTTTGTCTCCAATGCAAGTAAAGTATGCGCGTGAAGGTAAGTCGATTTCCCTTCAAGAAGCACTTCAAGGCGCTGATCTTTTTTTAGGACTTTCTTCAGGAAATTTACTAACTCCAGACATGTTGTTAGGCATGGCAGACAATCCCATCGTTTTTGCGATGGCAAATCCAGATCCGGAAATCTCTTATAATTTAGCGATTGCGACACGAAAAGATATTATCATGGCTACAGGAAGATCAGATCATCCAAACCAAGTTAATAATGTGCTCGGTTTCCCCTATATTTTTAGAGGTGCGTTAGATGTTCGGGCCACAAAAATAAATGAAGCTATGAAAATGGCTGCGGTAAAAGCACTAGCAGCATTGGCGAAGGAAAGTGTTCCAGAGCAAGTAAATATCGCTTATGGAGAAACAAAATTGGTGTTTGGACGTGAGTATATCATACCAAAACCTTTCGACCCGCGATTGATTACAATGGTCGCGCCAGCTGTTGCAAAAGCAGCAATGGATTCTGGAGTTGCACTTCACCCGATTCAAGATTGGCAACAATATGAGGAAGAATTGTTAGAACGATTGGGTTCTGACAATAAGATGGTTCGATTGTTAACCAATAGAGCGAAGACCGATCCTAAGCGAATTGTCTTTGCGGAAGCAGACCATTTAGATGTATTAAAAGCGGCTCAAATTGTCCTTGAAGAAGGCATTGGAAAGCCGATCTTATTGGGAAATAAAGAACTAATCTTAGAATTAAAAGAAGAATTAGGCTTCGATGCTGACGTCCCTATTTACGATCCAAAGACGCCAGAAGAAGACAAGCGCAGGTTGCACTATGCGGAGATGTATTGGAAATCAAGACAAAGACGCGGAATTTCTTTATTGGACGCCCAAAAGTGGATGCGAGAGCGAAATTACTTTGCGGCAATGATGATCAATGAAGGTGAGGCAGATGCCTTGGTTACAGGCTATTCACGAAGTTATCCAACGGTAGTGAAGCCAATAATGCAGCTCATCGGAAAAGCGCCAGGGATTTCGTTGATTGCGACAACAAATATGATGATGACCAACCGTGGTCCAATGTTCTTGTCAGATACAGCCATAAACCCAAATCCATCATCTGATGATTTGGCGAAAATTGCTTTAATGACTGCAAAAACCGTTAAGCTTTTCGGAATAGAGCCTGTTATTGGTATGGTTTCGTTTTCGAATTTTGGTTCTTCTACGGATCAGAGTGCTTCAAAAGTTAGAGAAGCGGTGGCTTACTTACATAATTACTATCCAGATCTAATTGTTGACGGAGAAATTCAAGCGGATTTTGCGTTGAATGCCGAAATGTTGAAAGCAAAGTTTCCATTCTCAAAGTTGGCGGGTAAAAAAGTAAATACACTGATTTTTCCTAATCTTGAATCAGCAAATATTACATACAAATTGCTAAAAGAATTATATAAAGTAGATTCTATTGGTCCGATTATGATGGGAATGGGCAAGCCAGTTCACATCTTTCAACTCGGTGCTAGCGTAGAAGAAATGGTTAATATGGCAGCAGTGGCGGTTGTAGATGCACAAGAGAAGATGAAAAGGTTAAAAAATTTAGAAATAAAAATTTAACACTTGTTCAGAAAAATAAGAGCAATTAAAGTTTTTTGTTATATTTGGCTTTACTTTACAATACTAATGATAGCACATATTCAAGGGAAAATAGTTGAAAAAACACCAACAGATGTGGTTATTGATTGTGGTGGAGTGGGTTACCATATTAACATATCTTTGCATACTTATTCGTTGCTCCCATCGACAGAGACAATAAAATTATACACCTATGTGCAAATAAAAGAAGATGCCCATACTTTGTTTGGTTTTGTTGAAAAATCGGAGCGCGAAATTTTCAAGATGTTGTTGTCCGTTTCTGGAATTGGAGCTAGTATTGCAAGGACAATGCTATCTTCTTTAGAACCTAAACAAGTTATTCAGGCGATTGCCGTTGGTGACGTAGCAGCCATTCAATCTATAAAAGGGATTGGCGCAAAGACTGCGCAGCGAGCCATTCTAGATTTGAAAGATAAAGTGTTAAAATTGTATGATTTGGATGAAGTTTCCTTAGCTCAAAACAATACAAACAAGGATGAGGCGTTATCAGCTCTCGAAGTATTAGGTTTTAACAAAAAATTAGCAGAAAAAGTCGTTGATAAGATTGTTGTTCAAGATGCTGCCGCTACTGTTGAATCTATTATAAAACAAGCTTTAAAAAATTTATAATACTTGAAAACACTATTAATAAAGAATATACAAACGGTACTTAAAATCAGTGTTTTTGCTTTGGTTTTTCTTTTCTGTCTTTCTGCTAAAGCTCAAGAGCAAGAAACCGACAGTATAAAGCCAGGGTACTCATCAGGAAACTTGCAGTTGCCCAATCCTCCAAGTATATTGGATGCATATACTTATGATCCAGTAACCGATCGCTATATTTATACGAATAGTGTCGACGGGTTCAATATTAACTATCCTATTATTCTGACTCCGAAAGAATATGAAAAACTCATGCTTCAGGAGTCTATGCGTGCTTATTTCAAGAAGAAGTCAGACGCCATTGATGGTAAAAAAGAAGGATCAGAAGCAGCTAAAAAAGATTTATTACCGCGCTATTATGTTAATTCAGGTTTTTTTGCCTCTATTTTTGGAAGTAATACAATAGATGTTAAACCTACAGGTTCTGTTGAGGTAGACCTTGGGGTTCGTCACACAAAACAAGATAACCCAGCCCTTTCTCCGCAAAACCGTGCGCAAACTAATTTCGATTTTGCACAACGAATTAGTATGAGTTTAATGGGGAAAGTGGGTACAAGATTAAAAGTTACCGCAAATTATGATACACAGTCGACTTTTGCCTTTCAAAATCAAATTAAACTAGAGTATACGCCTGACGAAGATGATATCATTCAGAAAATTGAAGTTGGTAACGTCAGTCTGCCCTTAAGTAGTTCCTTGATTCGTGGGGCGCAAAGTTTGTTTGGAGTAAAGGCCCAATTGCAATTTGGAAAAACCACATTAACAGGAATATTCTCTGAACAAAAATCACAAACTAAAACGGTCACAGCACAGGGAGGCGGAACGATTCAAGACTTTGATTTGTTTGGCTTGGAGTATGACAATGACAGACACTTTTTCTTGTCACAGTACTTTAGAAACAAATACGACGCTGCTCTTAATAAATACCCTTTCATCAATAGCCGGGTTCAAGTTACGCGTCTTGAGGTTTGGATTACAAATAGACAAAACAGAGTCAATGTAGCAAATAACAATCAGAGAAATATCATTGCGTTACAAGATCTTGGTGAAGCACAAATATCAGGAATTAATGATAATGAAGTGGTTTCGGTTAATCCTGCGCCTGTAGGATTCTTCGTAAATCCGATAGATAGTCCAGCGGACAATAAAAACAATTTATATGACCCGGGGTTAATTGATGATAGTAACAATGGAGCCGGACTCTTAAATCCTAATATTCGAGAAATTGCGACAGCTGGAGCTGGATTTAATGCGGTTTCGCCAGTAGAGGGATTAGACTTTTCAAAACTTGAAAATGCCCGAAAATTAAATGCAAACGAATATACATTCAATACGCAATTGGGGTATTTGTCTTTGCAACAAAGACTGTCTAATGATGAAGTCTTGGCAGTTGCTTATCAATATACCGTAGGAGATAAGGTATATCAAGTGGGTGAATTTGGTAATGACGGAGTAGATGCCACACAGCCAGGTTCCGTCAATCCTCAGACTGGTCAACCCGAAACAATTACAACGCAAGCATTGGTATTAAAAATGCTTAAAAGTAATTTGTCTAACGTAGAAAAACCAGTTTGGAACTTGATGATGAAAAACATTTATCAAATTCCTGGTGCTTTCCAATTAGAACAGCAGGATTTCCGATTCAACATTTTGTATTCGGATCCTTCACCAATAAATTACATTACTCCAGTAGCTGGTACCACATTTCCTGCCAACCCTACCATTGATAATCGACTTACAGACACACCACTGTTGAAAGTTTTTAATGTAGATAAGCTTAATTTCAATAATGACCCGCAAGCTGGAGGAGATGGTTTTTTTGATTTCATACCAGGCTTAACGGTAGATCCGCAAAATGGAAGATTGATTTTCACGACAGTGGAGCCTTTTGGAAGGTTGATTTTTGATAAATTGAAAGACAATCCGGGACAATTGTATAGCGATCCAAATACGTATAACGAAAATCAAAGAAAGTACGTTTTTAGAAGTATGTACCGTCGAACACAAGCGCAAGCATTGCAAGATGGCGATAAGAATAAATACCAATTACGCGGTAAGTTCAAGTCTAGCGGAGGCGATGGAATTCCAATTGGAGCATTTAATGTGCCGCGTGGATCAGTTGTAGTTACCGCTGGAGGTCGCGTCTTGGTTGAAGGAATAGATTATAGCGTTAATTACCAAGCAGGTAGAGTTCAAATATTAGATCCTTCTCTGCAAGCCTCTAATACACCAATCCAAGTTTCTGTAGAAAACAATTCGACTTTTGGTCAGCAGACGAGAAGATTCATGGGTTTTACGGTGGAACATAAAATCTCAGAGAAATTTACAGTAGGCGGAACATTCTTGAAAATGACAGAAAGACCACTAACTCAAAAATCGAGTTTTGGACAAGAATCTGTAAACAATACAATTTATGGGTTGAACACAAATTTTTCAACTGAAGTGCCATTTTTTACTAGAATGGTTAACAAGTTGCCTTTTATGGATACCGATGTTCCGTCAAATATCTCCTTTAGAGGAGAAATTGCTTTCTTGAAACCCGACACGCCAAAAGCAGATCAGTTCCAAGGAGAAGCAACGATTTACGTTGACGATTTCGAAGGATCTCAAACCAATGTCGATTTACGGTCTCCGTTATCTTGGGCATTGTCTTCTACGCCTTTGGTTGATACGGATATTACAAAAGGTGAAACTCCCAGCCCCTATGATTTTAAGGGAGATTTAACCACGCTAGAATACGGTTCTAAAAGAGCAAAATTGAGTTGGTACACCATCGATCCAATAATTTATACACGTCCTGGCGGTATTTCGACAGATGATATTTCCCTAAATAAGTCGAGGAGAGTATTTATTACGGAGCTTTTCCCCGGCACTGATATAGCTCCAGGCCAAATTCAAATTGTTAATACTTTTGATCTTACGTACTATCCAAGTGAACGAGGACCCTATAATAATAGTACAGATTTTGCAGCTTTCCCAAGAACCAACTTTGGAGGAATTACGAGAGCATTAAATTCAACCAATTTTGAACAGGCCAATGTAGAATTTGTTCAATTTTGGGTAATGGATCCTTATGTGGGTCATGGTGCTTTACCATCGACCAGCTCTAATACAGGAAAAATATATTTCAATTTAGGTTCTATTTCTGAAGATATTCTTAAAGATGGAAGAAAGCAGTATGAAAATGGTTTGCCTGAAGCAGGATCGAATACCTTGACCATTAGCACGGTTTGGGGAAAGGTGCCATCGGCACAATCGCTGGTGTACGCTTTTGACACGAATCAAGGAAATAGAAGCGTACAAGATATCGGATTGGACGGATTAACCGATGCTGCCGAAAGTTCAATATATACGAATTACGCAGGAGAAGCGGATCCGGCTGCTGACAATTATGTTTATTTTCTTCAAGCGGGAGGTGGTGTAGTGGAACGCTATAAGAATTTTAATGGAACACAAGGGAATTCACCTGTGGATGTGACCGATAATAATAGAGGTAACTCAACAATTCCTGATATCGAAGACATCAACAGAGATAACACCATGGATACTGTTGAAGCATACTACGAATATAGTGTTGATATCAAACCAGGATTGGTAGTAGGAGACAAATTTGTTACTGATGTTAAATCGACTATTGCAGCAACATCTGGTTCTTCTTTTGGTGAAGATACACCTGTTCGTTGGATTCAATATAAGATTCCTGTTACCGAATTTGAAAGAAAAATAGGTGGGATTTCAGATTTTACTTCTGTTCGTTTTATCAGAATGTTTGTGACAGGTTTCGAAAGCGAAGTGACGCTTCGTTTTGGAGCCCTAGATTTAGTACGTGGCGATTGGAGAAGATATACCAATAGTTTGGATTCTGTTTTGCCGCCAAATACCGACACCAACGTTGCTGATGACCCAACGATATTTGAAGTACAGTCATTGAATATTTTGGAGAATTCCTCTAGAGCACCCATTCGTTATGTTTCTCCTCCTGGTGTTGTTCGCGAGCAACTATTTAACAACAACACCATTATCAATCAAAATGAGCAGTCTCTTTCATTGAGAGTATCAGGAGAGCAAGGTTTAGAAATTACTGACGCAAGAGGAGTTTTTAAAAATGTGAGTGTCGATATGCGACAATTCAAGAAATTGAAAATGTTCCTACACGCCGAAGCATTGCCAAGTGATCCTTCATTAGCTTTGCAAGACAATGAAATGGTAGGTTTTATTAGATTTGGAAATGACTTTACAGAGAACTTTTATGAAGTAGAAGTGCCTTTAAAGGTTACCGCTCCCGGTGCTTCAACAGCGGAACTAATTTGGCCAGCGGAAAATGAAATTGATTTGCCTCTAGAATTATTAACGCAATTGAAAATTTTATCTAGAGCGGTTCAGTTAGGACCAAACGAGATTTTCTATAAAAACGAGAACGAATTGGATGCTGCTCGACCTAACAAACTGAGATTGGGTGTAAGAGGAAATCCTAACTTTGGATTGGTGAGAAATCTTATGGTTGGTATCAAAAACAATACTTTAGATGGCAAAAGTCCAACAGGAGCGGATTTGATTGATAGACCTATTCGCGGAGAAGTTTGGTTTAATGAACTTCGATTGGCGCAAATGGAGAACAGTGGCGGTATGGCGGCACTCGTAAATATCGATACTAATTTAGCGGATTTCGCAACGATTTCTGCAACGGGTAAAAAGAGTACTATAGGTTTTGGTTCGTTAGAACAAGGTCCAAATGAAAGAAGTAGAGAGGATGTACAACAGTATAATATTGTAACAAACTTAAGTTTAGGTAAATTGATGCCTAAAAAATGGAGAATTAATTTACCGTTTAATTACTCTATTGGAGAGGAAACTATTACGCCAGAATACGATCCTTTTAATCAAGATATTAGGTTAGATCAAATTTTAGATGTAACAGCCGATGGCGCTGAGAGAGCCAATATAAAAGATCGTGCAATTGATTATACCAAACGAAAAAGCATCAATTTTATTGGGGTTAAAAAAGAAAGAGCTCCAGAACAGAAGCAACATATTTATGATCCTGAAAATCTAACCTTATCCTACTCTTTCAACCAAGTTGAACGTCATAATTTTGAAATAGAAAAATTTGTTGACCAACAGGTAAACACGACCGCCGATTATACTTACGCTTTTCAGCCAAAAGCAGTCGAGCCCTTGAAAAATAATAAGTTCCTTAAGAAAAGTTCGTATTGGAAAATGCTAAGTGATTTTAATTTTAATTATTTACCGAGCAATATTTCTTTTAGTACAAGTATTATTCGCCAATATAATAAACAACAATTCCGACAAATTGATGTCGAAGGTATTCCTTTGGATCCCTTGTTCAGAAGAAATTACCAGTTCAACTATCAATATGGATTTAATTATAATTTGACGAAAGCGTTAAAAATTAATTATACCGCGTCCTCAAATAATATAGTTAGAAATTATATCGACGAAAATAACGAGCCGATAAACAGTGTGACGTTGTATACGGATTATTGGAATCCAGGTGAGGCATTTACGAGAACACAGCAATTTGTGGTGAATTACGATTTACCAATCAACAAATTACCATTCCTGAGTTTCGTAAAATCTACTTACTCTTATACGGGTGATTATAACTGGCAAAGAGCGTCACTGTTGCTGTCAGATGTTGAAATTGATGGCGTCAACTACAATCTTGGAAATACAGTTCAAAATGCAAGTTCACATAAATTGAACACTGCGTTCAATATGGACTCATTTTATAAGTATATCGGATTGACCAAGAAAACAGCAAAAGCGCCAGCCAAAGCGGTTGCTCCGCCGAAACCTGGACAGAAAGTAGTTAATACTACAGCGGCTGCAGCGACGACAAATAACAACCTATTTGTAAACGGATTGATTGGCGTCTTAACCAGTATAAAAACCATTAACGTTAACTATATCGAAAACAAAGGTACAGTGCTTCCGGGCTTCTTACCAGGTCAAGGATTCTTTGGTTCAACGAAACCAACCCTTGGATTTATTTTCGGATCACAAGCGGATATTCGTCAAGAGTCTGCGAGCAATGGGTGGTTGACTAATTATCAAGAATTCAATCAGAATTTTACACAGGTGACCAACAGAACACTGAACATTACTTCTAATATTGACTTATTTCCTGATTTCAAAATAGACCTAAATGCAGATCGTACTTACGTTAATAATTACTCTGAACAGTATGATGTAGATCCAACTTCTTTAGAATACAATTCAAGATCGCCTTATACTTTTGGGAATTATTCGATTTCTACCATTTTGATCAAAACTGCGTTTAGTCAAAGTGACGAAAATTTTTCTGCCGCTTTTGATGACTTCCGCAATAACCGATTACTAGTTGCCAATCGACTAGCAGAGAGTTTTTACGCTGGCCTGCCAATTCCAAGATACGGCGAAGGAGCTTATACAATTCCAACAGATCCAAATGATGTTCGATATCCGCAAAGAGAACTGTACGCTGCCAATGTAGGATTTCCTGTTGGATTTGGTAAAAACAACCAAGCGGTTCTGATTCCGTCATTCTTAGCAGCATATACCGGAAAGGATGCTTCTAGTTCATCCCTCAAAACATTTAGAGACATTCCGCTGCCTAACTGGAATATTAAGTATACTGGTTTGATGCGATACAAGTTCTTTAAAGATACTTTCAAGAGATTTTCGATTCAGCATGGTTATAAAGCGACATACACAATTAATGCTTTTAGATCAAATTTCGAGTATGATAGAAATCCTGTCGGCACAGATGTAGGAGGAAATTACTACAATAAATTGTTGATTTCTAATATCAATTTAGTAGAGCAATTTAGTCCATTGGTGCGCTTCGATCTTGAAATGAAAAACTCCGTAAAGGTTTTGGCAGAAATGAAAAAAGACCGATCTATGTCGTTGAGTTTCGACAATAATTTACTTACTGAAGTAAAAGGAATTGAGTATATCGTGGGATTGGGTTACAGAATTAAGGATGTTATTTTCTCTTCTAAATTAGCAGATAACCCAACGGGTATTATCAAAAGCGACATCAACTTAAAATTGGATGCCTCCTATAGAAATACCAAGACAATTGTGCGGTATTTGGATTACGATAACAATCAATTGTCAGGAGGACAAAATGTTTGGTCCGCGCGTCTGACAGCAGATTATTCTTTTAGTAAGAACTTGACCGTAATTTTCTTTTATGATCATTCATTCTCTAAACCGGTTATATCTACAGCGTTCCCAACGACGAATATTCGATCAGGATTTACACTGCGTTATAATTTTGGGAATTAACATAACTTAATGTGGTTTGTCGCAACCTAAATTTTATCTTTGAACACAAAATAAATTAATAGTCAAAATGAATATACCAGCAAACTTAAAATACACCAAGGACCACGAATGGGTGTCTATTGACGGCGATATTGCCACTGTCGGAATCACTGATTTTGCGCAGAAAGAATTGGGAGATATCGTTTATGTCGAGGTGGAAACCTTAGATCAATCGCTCGGGAAAGACGAAGTTTTTGGTACTGTAGAAGCAGTCAAAACAGTGTCGGATTTGTTTTTGCCATTGGCTGGAGAAATCATCGAGTTTAACGAAGATCTAGAAAGTAATCCAGAAATGGTCAATAGCGATCCTTACGGCAAAGGTTGGATGGTTAAAGTGAAAGTTAGCGACGTGTCTGATATGAACGAATTACTTTCAAGTGACGACTATAAAGCACTTATTGGAGCGTAAGAACGGGTACTTGTATTTGGCTTGTCTTTGGACGCTATTTGTAGCCTATTTATGTTTGACAGATTTCAACAAGTTGCCCACTATAAAAATTAGCGGGATAGACAAGGGTGTTCACTTTGTATTGCATTTCTTTTTTACAGTGTTTTGGTATTTGCACCTTAGAACTGTAGAGACCATAAAGTACAATCGAATATTTGTAGTCATCCTAGCGTCTGTAGTTTATGGTTCGCTTATTGAGGTGGGACAAGCGCTTTTTACAAGAACCCGAAAAGGAGATGTTTTGGATGTGCTGTCGAATTCTGTCGGCACCGCCATGGCCTGTTTGGTGATATTCCTTGTAATCCGTTTTTCTAAAAAAGAGTAAATTGAATTAATTCGATAAATATGATCCCGCATCCGTGGGATTTTTTTATTTTTATACCATGAACATAAAACAATATCTTGATTCTACTTATCTGAAGACCGCTGAACAAGCAGGAGTTTCGGAACTCGAAAATACAGCCATCGCTAGGAAATTTATTCAGGAAGCCATTGATGAGCAGTTTAAACTGATCATGATACGTCCGGATAAAGTTACGATGGCGAAGAAAATGATTCTTGAGGCCAATTCAAAAGTAACGATAGGCACTGTAATCGACTTTCCACAAGGAAAATCATCTTGCAAAAGTAAAATGAAAGAAGCTCAAAAAGCGATTGAGGATGGCGCTGACGATCTGGATTTTGTTTGTAACTACGAAGCCTTTAAAAAAGGAAAATTTGAAGTGGTTAAAGAAGAGATTCTGCTATGCACAAAATTGGGGCTTGATCACCATAAGATTGTCAAATGGATCATAGAAGTAGCTGCACTTAATCACAATGAAATCATTCGACTTTCAACATTCATAAAGAACTGCATCATTACCCATTTTAAAGAAGAATGCTACCATTCTGTTTTTGTGAAGTCATCTACAGGTTTTTACAAAACGACGGACAATTTGCCTAATGGCGCAACTGTAGAAACCATTATTCTCATGTTAGAAAACGCTTCGCCTTTGCCAATCAAAGCTGCCGGTGGTGTTAGAACTTATGAGGAGGCAGTTGCAATGATTCAACTGGGTGTAAAAAGGATTGGAACTTCTGGCGCGAAAGCAATTGCAGATGGCCAGGTGGCTGATTCACATTACTAAATATTATAGAAATCACCAATGAAAAAAATATTTTGTTTGCTTTTGATAAGTATATCCTTATGGAAACTGTCTGCTCAAGAAGTCAGTCAAACTTTGCAGCGACCACCCACTTTCCCCAGTTGTAAGAGCACTGTGGCTCAGGATCTAGAAAATTGTTTTAACCGTCAAGTGCAGGATTTTGTATTTCACAATTTTCAAGTGCCTAATGAACTAAAGCAAGCAAGTTACGCTGGAAGTATCATTGTCGTTTTTGAAGTTACTAAAGAAGGTGCATTTAGAACCTTGTACGTAGACAGTAGTGAGGAGCAATTGGTGCAGGAAGCACGCCGCGTTTTTTCACAATTTCCTAAGATAGAACCCGCGAGCTACAAGGGAAATCCAACGTATGCAAAATTTACGATTAAATTTGCGATTCCACTGCAAAGTGTTGAAGAGATCGAAGCCGAGGCTGAAAGGCAAAGAATTTTGGACGCACAGAATTTTACTAAAAACAGCGATAAAGAATTGTCGGAATATGATCAGGTAGCTTATCATAAATTTAATAATCCGAAGTACAATAGCAATTTGGGAATTCCATTTTCACACAGTTATTATGCGCAATTTGATGATGCTATCAATCAAGTTGGCGCAAATAACCACACCGCCATAAAACCATATACTTATAGTGAGGTCGCAAAATATTATGACTTCAATAAAGTAAATGATGACCTGAAATTTAACAAGAATGGATGGTGGGGTCGAAAATTGTGGAATGAAAATATGGCAGAAATCCAAGGCGATGGCTATTGGTTTGCCGTCAATCCGATTTTTGATTTGCAAATGGGTAAGAGCAGTCCGTCGGTTGCCAAATATACTTACATCAATACAAGGGGAATACAAGTAACAGGCGGACTCGGACGTCAAGTGACCTTTAGTACCACCATTTTTGAAAGTCAAGGTAGATTTGCTGACTATTTTAATCAATATGCAGAATCGATTAGGCCATACGCAGCAAACTCGGATCAAGGAGATCCAGCGGTAATTCCAGGAATAGGCATCGCCAAACGCTTTAAAAAAGATGCTTATGATATGTCGATGGCGGAGGCTTACATAACTTACACACCTAGTAAAATATTTACTTTTCAAGCCGGATATGGTAGAAATTTTATTGGTGACGGTTATCGCTCGTTGATTACTACTGATGGTGTTAGTCCATATCCTTTTTTTAAAATTAACACGAGTTTCTGGAAGATTAAGTATACCAACACTTATATGTTTTTGAAGGATATTCGACAAGAAGCGATTGATGAAAAGACCTATGCAACTAAATATATGGCGAATCATTATTTGAGTTGGAATGCTTCAAAAAGATTGAATATTGGTTTATTCGAGTCGGTGATTTGGGCCAATACTAACGGCCGTGGTTTTGACATGAGTTTTTTCAATCCGATAGTTTTTTATCGTTCGGTCGAATTTGCATCTTCTGCCAAAACAGGAAATGCTTTGTTGGGTTTGACCTACAAATACAAGTGGAACAACCAATTTAATTTTTACGGACAGTTTTTGTTGGATGAATTTTCATTAGAAGAAGTCAAGAAAGCCGACGGAAGTTGGAAAAATAAATACGGTTACCAATTGGGCGTGAAGTATTTCAACGCTTTCAATGTGAAAAACTTGTTGCTGCAAGTGGAATATAATCATGTTCGACCATATGTGTATTCTCATAGCGATCCGCTTACGAATTACGGACATGCAAATCAATCTGTTGGGCATCAGTGGGGTGGTAATTTTAGAGAAGCCATTTTTATGGCACGTTACCATCACGGACGGTATTTTGCCGATGCGAAGTTCACGTATGGTATTCGTGGATTGGATTTTAACACCGCAGAAGACTCCTACAACTACGGAGGTAATATTTACTTAAATTACAATGAAGCCAGACCTTTTGATCGCAACGTCAGTGTTGGTCAAGGAAACAAAACTACGGTGGCTATTGCTGATGTTCAAGCGGGTTATTTGATTAATCCACAAACGAATTTGAAATTATTTGGAAGTTTTATCTATCGAAATTTTGATCCGACAAAAGAAACATTAACGGCCTTTAAACAAAGCAGCACATGGGTTTCGTTGGGATTGCGATGTGATATTTTCAATTGGTATTTTGATTACTAGACTATTGGATTGTAAGATCTTAAGATTGTAGGATTTTAAGATTTTAAGATTGTGATTTGATACGAGTCAATCCATTGTCTTACGGTCTTGTCGTCTTAAGATCTATTCCCTAGCCCTGATGATTTGATATTAAGAGGAGGAAGCCCAGTGGACTTCAGGTATTTTCATAACTCTCTTTATTATAATCAATTTTAATATGTAAAAGATAGTCCTAGCCCTGATGGTAGTGACATCCTTTTGTGCCGGCGTTCGGCACAAAAGATAGAACGGACAGCAGGATTAAGCTCCTAAAAAAACCTACATCTTAACCGTATTTTTTGTGAGTTGTTTTTTTGTCAAATCCCTTTTGTTAAAGTACATTTGCACCAGTTTTGAAAAATACCAATCCATAGGCTTTGAACGCAACAGCAAATACGCTTTCTATCAAATCGATGACCACTGATTTTCTTGAAATCACTAAGGCAAGGCTTGCCGTGAGTGTGGTTTTTTCGTCGTTGGCTGGATTTATGTTGGGCGTTGATGCTTTTGGAGTGGGCAGTTGGCTGATTCTACTTAAATTGGCGATTGGAGGCTATGGAATGGTTGGCGCGTCGAATGCATTCAATCAGGTTATTGAGAAAGATTTGGATGCTTTGATGGATCGTACTAAAAACCGACCCGTTCCTGCAGGCAGAATGAAACCTAATACGGCCTTGGTTATTGCAGGATTGTTGACTTTGATGGGCATTGCGATTTTGTATTCTATTAATCCAAAGACTGCGATGTTTGGTGCTATTTCCATTTTCTTATATACGAGTGTTTATACGCCTTTGAAAACCATGACGCCTTTGTCTGTATTTGTGGGTGCGTTTCCTGGTGCGATTCCATTTATGTTAGGATGGGTGGCTGCTACAGGCAGTTTTGGAATAGAAGCGGGAACCTTATTTTTGATTCAGTTCTTCTGGCAGTTTCCACACTTTTGGGCGATTGGATGGTTTTTGTATGAAGACTATGAAAAAGCGGGATTTTTTATGTTGCCTTCGGGTAAGAAAGACAAGTCGACGGCTTTGCAAATTATTTTATATACGGTTTGGTTGATTATTGCTTCTTTGCTTCCTGTTTTGGGATTTACGGGTAATTTTCATATCGGGACGGTGGCGGCGGTCATTGTATTTTTGTTGGGATTATGGATGTTGTTTTATGCCGTAAAACTTTATCAAACTCGAACGGCAAAAGCTGCGCGAACACTCATGTTGGTTAGTGTTTCGTATATTACGTTGTTGCAGATTATTTATATAATTGACAAATTTTTACGATAATGAATTCAGATAAAATGACAAGAGAAGAAGAAAAGGCAAGAAGCGATAGGTCGTATAAGTTATTGCTGTTATTTGCTATGGTGAGTATGACCATGATGTTCGCGGGTCTAACGAGTGCTTTTGTGGTGAGTAAGTCGAGGGCTGATTGGTTGAAAGACTTCCATATGCCGACTGCATTCTTTATTAGTACGCTGGTAATTATCACTTGCAGCCTTACTTTTCATATGGCAAAGAAATCGATACAGAAAGACAATAAAAGCGCCACTACTTCATATCTTTTAGGTACATTAGCGCTCGGAATATTGTTCGTGATTTTGCAGTTTGTTGGCTTTAGACAAATCGTTGAAGCGGGATATTATTTTACGGGAAGCGCTAGTTCTATTACCACTACATTTCTGTATGTGGTAACACTGACACATATGGCGCATCTTTTCGGCGGATTAATTTCGCTTTTAATTATAATTTATAATCATTTTAAACAAAAATACAATTCTACTCAAACCCTTGGAATAGAGCTAGGTGCGATGTATTGGCATTTCTTGGATTTATTGTGGGTTTATTTGTTTTTGTTTTTATATTTCTTTAAATAAGAAAAAAATGTAAATTTGGGAACTTTTTAACGATTAACTTTTATGGGAGCGACAGTAACAACTGCAAA
>CANHEA010000015.1 GCA_947459635.1 Flavobacteriaceae bacterium
AACTAAATCGTGGTTTTAAAATAAAGTTTTTTATTTTTGCCAACAAATTAAATTCTAAAATTAAAGATTATGTCAGACATTGCATCAAGAGTTAAAGCGATTATCGTAGACAAATTAGGCGTTGACGAAAACGAAGTTGTAACAGAAGCTAGCTTCACTAATGATTTAGGAGCTGACTCGTTAGACACTGTTGAGCTTATTATGGAGTTCGAAAAAGAATTTGACATCCAAATTCCAGACGACCAAGCAGAAAACATCGCTACTGTTGGTCAAGCTATTTCTTACATCGAAGAAGCTAAAAAATAATAATCATTACACCCGTAAATTTATTTCTACGGGTGTTATTGTTTTTTTAATGTAAATCATTGATTGAAATTCAATCATAAATTATAGAAAATACCCATGTCTCTTTTATGATATTCATACATGAAGAAATATTTGGGTATTCTTTGTTTAAAATCAAATCAACAAAATTAATATTATGGTGTTAAAGCGAGTTGTAGTGACAGGTTTAGGCGCACTTACCCCAATTGGAAATAACATTCAAGAATACTGGGATGCTCTAATAAGTGGCAAAAGCGGTGCTGCTCCTATTACGTACTATGATACCGAGAAACATAAAACTAAATTTGCATGTGAAGTCAAAAACTTCAACATTGAAGATTTTATGGATCGAAAAGAAGCTCGCAGAATGGACAAATTTGCACAATATGCAGTTGCTGCGAGTGAGGAGGCTATTAAAGACGCCGGAATTACTGCTGACAATGTCAACAAACATCGCGTTGGCGTTATCTGGGGAGCAGGAATTGGTGGTTTGGAAACTTTTCAAGAAGAAGTCATCAGTTATGCCAACGGTGATGGAACACCAAGGTTCAATCCTTTCTTTATCCCAAAAATGATTGCTGATATTGCTCCCGCCCATATTTCGATGAGAAATGGGTTTATGGGGCCGAATTATACGACCGTTTCAGCTTGTGCTTCTTCGGCAAACGCTTTGATTGATGCCTTCAATTATATCCGATTAGGGATGTGTGATGTCATTATTTCTGGCGGATCGGAAGCCGCTGTAACAATTGCCGGCATGGGTGGATTTAATTCTATGCAAGCACTCTCTACTCGAAACGAAAGTCCGGAAACAGCTTCCAGACCGTTTGATGCAACTCGAGATGGTTTTGTTCTTGGAGAAGGCGCAGGCGCATTAGTCTTAGAAGAATACGAGCATGCCAAAGCACGTGGCGCTAAAATATACTGCGAAATTGGTGGAGGTGGAATGTCGTCTGACGCATACCACTTGACAGCCCCACATCCAGAAGGAATTGGTGTTATTGCCGTAATGGAAAACACACTTCGCGACGCTGGAATGAAGCCAGAACAAGTAGATCATATTAATACGCACGGAACTTCAACGCCTCTAGGAGACGTTGCTGAACTAAAAGCAATTACCGCCGTTTTTGGAAATCACGCCAAGAATATCAATATCAATTCGACAAAATCAATGACTGGGCATCTTTTAGGTGCTGCAGGTGCGATTGAAGCGATTGCCTCTATTTTGGCAATGAAGCATGGAATTGTTCCTCCAACAATTAATCATACGGTTGTTGATGAGAATATTGATCCAAGTTTGAATCTTACTTTAAACAAAGCTCAAAAAAGAGAGGTTAATGTTGCTATGAGCAATACTTTTGGTTTTGGCGGACACAATGCATGTGTGTTATTCAAAAAATTAGAAAACTAATCTTGAGAAATATTCTTCATAAACTTTTTAAAAATTCCCGTTCTGCTGATGACGGGATTTTTTTTACGGCAATTGAGAAAATATTAGGCTTTCCACCTAAAGACATTTCGGTTTACAAGAAGGCTTTTACCCATCGTTCCTCAAATAAATTAGATCTTCAAGGAAATGCCATCAACTACGAGCGGCTAGAGTTTTTGGGAGACGCTATGTTGAGCGCTGTAATAGCTGCGCATTTGTATAATAAAGCGCCCTCGGGAGACGAAGGTTACCTCACCAAAATGCGTTCAAAAATTGTCAGTCGCGAACACCTCAACGAGTTAGGAAGAGACTTTAACCTGATTGACTTTATCGAAAGTAAAGTGCCTTCTGCGCACTTCGGCGAGAACATTCACGGAAACGTGTTCGAAGCATTGATTGGCGCCATATATCTAGATCTAGGATTTGATTATTGCGAGAAATTTATCCAAAACAAAGTAGTTGTTCCTTACGTAGATATTGCCAAATTAGAAGGAAAAGTGATTAGCTATAAAAGCTTGGTCATCGAGTGGTGTCAAAAAGAAAAGAAGTCTTTTCATTACGATGTATTTGAAGACAATAGCATTACAGGCGAACGACTATTTGGTGTGAAATTAAGCATAGACAACAAGGTTATAGCCAAAGCTAGAGCAACTTCTAAAAAGAAAGCAGAGGAGAAAGCCTCGCAACGAACTTATTTTGCACTTCAGAACAAAATAGATTCAAAATAAAAATTTCTTCAAACTATATCGATTTCGTTATTAAATTAGAACCAACATACGGGTTTTGAGTGCTTTTTATCAATAAGAAGTACTATATTTACGACTTAATTTATTTCATTAATGGCAGTCTTGAAATTGCATTTGGAAGAATTTGATGAAGTTGACTATGAACTTATTGCTATTCACAGTTCATTAGAAGACTTTCGATTAGCGTACTTTATCAATCAAAAATTGCCCATTATTTTAAGTAGAAACAAAGATGAAGTGGCTGTAACAGTAAAGGAAGGTGATGCTTTTTTTTCAAAATACACCTATGAAGACGAAAAGACAGCTTGTAATTGGAGCCTAATACAAAATAAGAACGATATCTATATCACTCAAAAGAATACCAAGCAGAACCTTTTCTTGAACAGTACTGATTTGATTTCGCAAAAGGTTTTCCTAATTTCTGAACATAAAAAAGTTGACTATTTCTTGAAAATAGAAAATAATGCATCAGACATAAATATTGAAAATATCGTCGACCAACTGAAACAAATAGAACGGATTTCGGCTGTTTATTCCTTAATTCCTGAAAATATTAAATCAAAAAACAATTTAATTTTTTAAGTAAAATGCCAACAAACAAAAAGACCAAAATTGTAGCCACACTTGGACCAGCATGCAGTACAAGAGAAGTCATGAAGAGCATGATTGACGCAGGAGTCAATGTGTTTAGAGTCAATTTTTCTCATGCTGACTATGACGATGTAAAGGAAAAAATCAATTTGATCAGAGGCTTAAATGATGAATTTGGATATACGACTGCGATTCTGGGTGACTTGCAAGGACCGAAACTTCGTGTGGGCGTTATGAAAGAAGATGTTGTTGTTAATGATGGTGACTTGATCACTTTCCAAACTGCAGAAGACGTTCCTGGAACAGCTCAGCGCGTTTATATGAACTATAAAGAATTTCCAAAAGATGTTAATCCTGGGGAGAGAATTCTACTAGATGACGGAAAATTAATTTTTGAAGCGGTAGAAACCGACAAGAAAACCGAAGTTGTTTGTCGCGTAATTCAAGGTGGACCATTGAAATCTAAGAAAGGTGTAAATCTACCAAACACAAAAGTGTCTTTACCGGCATTAACGAAGAAAGATATTAAAGATGCCATTTTTGCCATTGAACAAAAAGTAGATTGGATTGCACTTTCGTTTGTAAGAACTTCAGAAGATTTGATGGAATTACAAGAATTAATCTCTAAACATTCTGATCACAAAATTCCAATTATTGCGAAAATAGAAAAGCCTGAAGGAGTTGCAAATATTGACAAAATCGTTGCCTATTGCGATGGACTTATGGTAGCTCGTGGTGATCTTGGAGTTGAAGTTCCAGCGCATGAAGTACCACTGATTCAGAAAAAATTAGTAAATCGCGCTAAAACAGCTCGTATTCCTGTAATCATTGCTACGCAAATGATGGAAACCATGATTACAAGTTTAACACCAACGAGAGCCGAAGTAAATGACGTTGCAAATTCAGTTATGGACGGTGCAGATGCAGTAATGCTATCTGGTGAAACTTCCGTGGGTAATTATCCGGTTCAAGTTATCGAAAAAATGACCCAAATTATTGTAGCCGTTGAAGATTCTCCCTTAATCCAAGTCCCGCAAAACACACCGCAAGTAAGAACGAAACGATTTATTACGAAGTCGATTTGTCACCACGCCGCAATGATGGCAAATGTTATCAAAGCAAAAGCAATCTGCACGCTCACAAATAGCGGCTATACCGCATTCCAAATTTCAGCATGGAGACCATCTGCACATATTTTGGTTTTCACCTCTAACAAACGTATTCTAACACAATTAAACTTGTTGTGGGGCGTCCGATCATTCTACTATGATAAACACGTAAGCACAGATGACACGGTAACCGATGTCAACCAAATGGCACGCGACAGAGGATTTGTAGACAAAGGTGATTTCCTTATCAATTTGGCAGCAATGCCTGTTGCAGAAAGAGGAATGGTAAATACCTTAAGAGTTTCTGAGATAGAATAATAGTTTTCTTTTATCCAATATCTAAACCTTCATTTCGAAATGAGGGTTTTTTTTATGTTTGTTAGAAATCAAATCTTAATTGAACTACAACTGTTTTTTTGATTTCAGTATTGAGATTGTTTAGAGAAATACCAAGTAATCGAACGGAATCTTTCATGCGTTCTTGAAATAATAGTTCTTTTGTCGTTTCTAGTAATAACGCCTTATCAGAGATAAAATATGGCAACGTCTTACTTCTAGTTTGCAATGTAAAATCACTATACTTTATCTTTAGAGTGACCGTTTTTCCCGCGATATTATATTTTTTAAGCCTGCGTTCTAATTCGTCAGCAATTCTCTCTAATTTTTCTAACATAAATATTTCTGACGACAAATTCTCATCAAAAGTATGTTCGGCAGCGACAGACTTTGCAACTCGCTCTGCTTTGACTTCACTACGATGGATGCCTCGAACTACATCGTAATAAAAACTTCCCGACTTACCAAAGTGCTTTTCTAAAAACTCGAGTGATTTGTTCTTTAGATCAAGACCTGTAAAAATCCCTAATTGGTACATTTTCTCTGTTGTAACTTTTCCGACGCCATAGAACTTTCGTATGGGCAGCTCTTCCAAAAAAGTCAATATCTCATCTGGATTTACCGTTTTTTGTCCATTGGGCTTGTTGAAATCTGACGCTATTTTCGCCACAAATTTGTTGATTGAAATTCCAGCCGATGCCGTTAATCCAATCTCGTCATAGATTCTTTTTCGGATTTCTTTTGCAATCAAAGTGGCACTGGGATTACCTTTCTTATTCTGCGTTACATCTAAATACGCTTCATCTAAAGAAAGTGGTTCTACCTGATCGGTATAATCGTAAAAAATCTTTCGAATTTGATTTGAAATTTCTTTGTAGCGATCAAATCGAGGTTTCACAAAAATCAAATCCGGACAATTCTTCTTTGCTAAATAACCACTAGTAGCGCTCCGTACGCCAAATTTTCTTGCTTCATAACTTGCGGCTGCGACAACACCTCGGTTTTCTCCTCCGCCAACTGCAATCGGCTTACCGCGCAGTAGTGGATTGTCCATTTGCTCAACTGACGCGTAAAAGGCATCCATATCAACATGAATAATTTTTCTGTTTTGAAGCAATTCTGTCATATAACAAATTTAGTTAGAGTTACACAAAATTGTACTTCATCTTACTAAAATAATGCTGTATCTTTGACTTTATAGATTGATTCCAATGGTAGAAATAGAACGAAAATTTTTGGTGCTAAATGACGATTTTAAAGCGTTGGCGTCGCATAAAAATCTTATTGCTCAAGGTTATCTCAATTCAGATCCTGAAAGGACTGTTCGAGTTAGAATTAAGGGAGAAAGTGGTTTTCTAACTATTAAAGGGAAAGGAAATAAATCTGGTACAACCCGTTTTGAATGGGAAACAGAAATTTCATTAATAGAAGCAAAACCTTTGCTAGCGTTGTGCGAGGAAGGTGTAATTACAAAAACACGATATGAAATCGAAGTTGCAAAACACACTTATGAAGTGGACGTTTTTTCTGGACAAAATGATGGATTAGTAATTGCAGAGATTGAACTTACTTCCGAAGACGAGTTTTTTGAAAAGCCAAATTGGTTGGGTGAAGAAGTGACCAATGACAAACGATATTATAATGCGTATCTAAGTAGAAATCCTTTTCGTTCCTGGTGAGATTCTAATTGGCTTCTTCAATCTTTACTAGTATACTGCCACTATTCTTATTGTCCGCAATTTCCATAAAAGCACGCTTTGAAAGATCTATTTCTCTACCTCTTGAAAATGGGCCTCTGTCAGTAACTTCTACTAGAACACATTGTCCATTTGCTTCGTTTGTAATTCTAAGAATGGTCCCAAAAGGAAATTTTCTGTGAGCAGCCGTATATTTACTGTTACTAAACTTCTTTCCACTCGCTGTTCTTTTACCATTGAATTTATTAGCATAGTAAGAAGCATGTGCGCTTTTTTTATAAAGTCTAAATTTTCCCTTAACAGCAATTACAGTGTCGTTAAAAATAATCTCTGGCTGCACAATTGCTGGGTTTTCAATGGCAATTGTATCCTTCAAAACAGGAGCTTTAGCCTTTTTTTTAGGACTTGATTGAGCATTCGCAACCATTGCAAAACCCAACAACAAAAAAATCAAGAAAACTCTTCTCATTTGAGATCTATTTTAGTACTCCTAGTGAGTATTTATAATGGTCTAAAGTAGAAATTACTTTAAATTAAAACCACAATCCCCAGGGAATTCTGGACAAGATTAAAAGTAAACCAATTCCGTAAAAAACGGAAATTGATTTGAACTTGGAGTGATTTTCTTCCGCTTTTTTGTGTTTAGACCAGCCCATTGTGATCAGTACAATCGCGATGATATTGACCAACGGGTGCTCTAAGGAAGTCAGACGCAAAGCACTGTCACTCATTTGTCCAAAAGATGCGAAACCCCATGGTGAAACAAAGTATAAAACCAAACCAAAAACCAACTGAAGGTGTGTTGCTATTAAACCCAATAGCGCAAATCTCCTGTCTTTAGAGGTAAATTCTTTTTTTGAGTTCATTCCCAAAAAGGAATTAATTACTGCAATTAACAAGGCAATTAAAACCAAATATGCCCATCCTGAATGCGCTTTCTGAAGAATATCGTACATTTTTTTATGTTTTTAGAATTTCAAATATACATAAAAACCGCAAAAAAACACCTGCTCATTTTGCGGTTTATGCACTATTGGTCACAAAAATTAATTCTTGTTCAAAAAATGCTTCAGCAAAAAAGTAGTTGAAGCATCGTGCTCATTTATCGTTTCGGAATTGATTTCTTCTAAAATTGAATTTGCCAATTGTTTCCCTAATTCAACCCCCCATTGATCGTAACTGAATATGTTCCAAATTACCCCTTGCACAAATATCTTGTGTTCATAAAGTGCAACAAGCGAACCTAGTGATTCTGGTGTTAGTTTCTGAATCAGAATTGTATTGGTTGGTTTATTTCCTTCAAAAACTTTAAACGGCAAGAGAAAGTCTGCCTTCTCTTTTGAAGCACCTTGCTTGTCAAATTCTGCTTGCACTTGCTGTGAACTCTTACCATTTAACAATGCTTCTGTTTGTGCGAAAAAATTCGACATCAGTTTATTATGGTGATTCAGGTCTCCGTATAAAGGCTCGACAAATCCAATAAAGTCTGTTGGGATTATTTTTGTGCCTTGATGAATTAACTGAAAAAACGCGTGTTGCGAATTGGTTCCTGGCTCTCCCCAAATAATTGTACCGGTTTGATAATTTACCCTTTTCCCGTCGCGACCGACACTCTTTCCGTTGCTTTCCATAATGCCTTGCTGAAGATAGGGCGCCAATTTTTGTAAATATTGTGTATACGGAATCAAAGCCTCGCTTTCAGCGCCGAAAAAGTTATTGTACCAAATACTTAAAAGTGCTAGAATAACTGGAATGTTCTTGTCAAATTTCGCAGTTTTAAAATGTTCATCCATTTTGTTTGCGCCTTGCAATAATGAATTGAAATTATCAAAACCGACAGCCAAACTTATTGATAGGCCAACCGCACTCCACAATGAAAATCTTCCGCCAACCCAATCCCACATTGGGAAAACATTGTTGGCATCGATGCCAAACTCTGTAACATTCTTTATATTCGTCGAAACTGCAACAAAATGTTTGGCTACATCTTCTTGCTTCGCTGATTGCAAGAACCAATTGCGAATTGTCTCTGAATTAGTTAAAGTTTCCTGTGTTGTAAACGTTTTTGAAACAATTACAAAAAGCGTTGTTTCAGGATTTATTTTTTTAAGAATCTCATGAACATGATCGCCATCTACATTAGAGACGAAATGAACATTTAGATGGTTCTTGTAAAACTGCAACGCTTCAACGACCATAGCCGGACCTAAATCGGAGCCGCCAATTCCGATATTTACCACATCTGTAAAAGTCTTTCCTGTGTACCCTTTTCGATCGCCATTAATGACTTCGTCGGAAAACTTCTTGATGCTTTTTTTAACTTCAAAAATTTCAGGAACGACATTGATGCCATCAACCTTAATTACGGTATCTTCTTGTGCTCGTAAAGCCGTGTGAAGCACAGCTCTGTTTTCCGTTTGATTGATGATATCTCCTGCAAAGTACTTGGAAATGGCGTCTTGCAATTGCATATCGTTGGCCAACTCCAGCAAAAGTTTTACAGTTTCTACTGTGACGTTATTTTTCGAAAAGTCTACCAGGAAGTCATTCCATTGAACATGAAATTGTTGTGTTCTCGACGCGTTATTCTGAAACATTTCTTTTATGGAGTTGTGTTCCATCGTTTCAAAATGTGCTTTTAACTTTTGCCAGGCTGGTGCAGATGTTGGATTTATTTGGTTTAATGCCATTTTTCTTTTGATTTATTTGACGTGCAAATTTACAATTATGTTTGTAAATAAACGGTTAACAATTAGCCCAGATAGTAATGGAAACTTTGCGGGAGAAAACGCTTTTATTTTTTGGGGAAAAAGAGTGCCCGAAGAAACTCCTTTTTTACCTTTAAAATAAATCGTTTTGACAAAAAGTTGGAAGGAATAGCTGGAAATAGCTCCCAATATTTATTTCTTTGCCTTCAGTCGCGCCACGCTATCCAATTCTCTTTTCAGCGGTTTTATTTGGGTTAGAAAACGCGGTAAATTTTGCTTGTTCATTGGCTCTGAATTGGGCAACTTAAGTCGAAGCGCATCTACTTGAACTCCGTTTTTCCAGAAGCGATAGCATACGTGCGGTCCGGTCGCTAAACCTGTACTTCCTACTTTTCCGATAATGTCGCCTTGATTGACATGTTGTCCTCTTCGCGCCAAAATTTTAGACATGTGAAGATATTGTGTGGAATATGTTCGGTCGTGTTTGACTTTAACGAAATTGCCGTTTCCTGCTGTAAATCCGGTTTGTTCAACAACTCCCGAAGCAGTAGTCATAATTGGTGTTCCTGTTGGTGCGGCGTAATCTGTTCCTTTGTGTGCTTTCCAAATCATTTGAACTGGATGAAAGCGATTTTTGGCAAAATGTGATGTAATATTCACAAATTTCAGTGGTGCTTTTAGGAAAAAGTTCTTCAGTGCTTTTCCTTCATCATCAAAATAATCTAGTTTACCTGAACCTTGATTTTGTTCGAAAGGGAAGGCATAGATTTTCTTTCCTTTATATTCGAAAAAAGCTGCTTTTAAGCTGTCGACACCGTCGTAGATCGTATCGTCAATATATCTTTCTGTGAATGTGATGCCGAATTTATCGCCTCTTTTCAGCTTAAAGAAATCGATTGACCACGCATATATTTTGGTAATTTTACTTGCCAAAGCGGCGTCTACGCCTTCTTTTTCAATAGCTTCAGACAGGGAACCATTGAGACTGCCAGCAATGGTTTTCTTTTTAAAAGTTACCGGTCGGACTTTTTTGAACACACGAACAGAATCTCTTAGATCAATCACGTAATAACTTCCTCTGTCGGGTTGGTAGACAAAAGCTTGCAATTTTTTGTTTCGATCTTTTGATCTAAAAAGCGTAAATGGTTTTCCTATTCTCATAATTCGAACATCAAAACTATCTTTTACTTTTTCGATGATTTCATATGCTTTTTGTTCTCCTAAATTTTGTTGATTGAGAATACTTCCGAATGTATCGCCATTTTGAATTGTGTCATTAGAAACGTTGAAATCATTGTATTTGAATCCAAATTTTTCAACGATGGGTATTGGTTTGGTTTCTTCAAATACAACATCATTTTCCGAGTTTTTACAGGAAAATAATGTGATGAGCATCAAACTAAATATAAGTGCTTGTTTCAAATTGAATGAGTTGTATGATTTAAGATTCAGCGCCCCAATCCTTTAGTTCTTCCTCTGACCATAATTCTGGGAAGAAAATCCTTCTTTGGTATTTTGGGTGCATGTATTTTTTCCAGTCACTTCCTCCAGTTGCTTCGCCAGTACCTTGACCGCTATCAATATATTTTTTTGCAGCATTGAGATGACCCATCACCCAAGTAATATTTACGGTGTGGTCAAAATGACGCATGGCTCTCACTAATTCGGGGTTTTTTTGATCCGTTTCTGGGAGTTGCTTGAACTTTTGCCACAAATTAATTGTGTTATAGTGTTCCATTTCTCTGAGAAAAAGCGCTTTATACTTTCGTTCAAATTCAAGTATCAAGAAAGATTTTTCACCGGTTGAATGATCTTTTCCGGCAGCCTGCCAATACAAGTGTTCAAACGCATGTTCGTAGGGAGTATTACGATCTATTGTAGCTCTAAATCGATAATCAATCAAATTAATGAGGTCCGTAGAAGCGAATTCAATCAAGCGATATTGTGCACTTTGAAAGCCGCTAGCGGGTGTTAGGGTATTTCTAAACTTCATATACTGTTCCACTTCCATGCCGTCACCCATGATGTCAAAAGAAGTGGTAAGCATATCGAAATAGCGACTAATGCGCATCAGTCGTTCGGTGAAAAAAGTGGTTTGAAGTTTTTGATGATCGGAAATCTGTTTGATCTCCCACAGGATCATTTTGAATAAAAGTTCATTGACTTGATGGTACATAATAAAAACCATTTCGTCTGGCAGTGTGGTTCTTTGCGTTTGCAAATTGAGCAGCGCATCGGTTTGTATATAATCCCAATATGTTATTGGTTTTGCCCATAGCAATCCTTCGAGGTGTGTTGTTGTTTTTTGGTCTATTGCCTCAAATTTTTCTTCTAGATTATCTAAAATTTCCTGCGTAGCGTTGGTAATCTCCATTAGGGTTTTGCTTTTACTTTGAATGAATATTTGAGTCCTTTAAAGCCATCTAAGTCTGCTTTTATTGATCCAACTGCAAGGCTCGCTTTGATTCGTAATGGCAACTTATTGTCATCATTTGAAATCCAAACAGTTAAACTTTCTTCTTCCTTAAAGACCCTTCCAGACTGTACTAGTGGTCGAAATATCATCGTAGACACTGTTCCAAATTTGGTTTCAAGGTCTTCGTAGCCAAGGAATTTTAGTTTGAATTTGGTTGATTCATTGTCAAAAAACATATCTACGGCAATCGACTCTCCAATTTTTAGTTTATCGACTGATGGGTAATTTCGAAGATAATAGAAGGTTGAAACGATATCTTGTGTGTGATTTGAAAATGAAAAAGTTCTCTCATTTCCATTTTCATAATCTTTTACTAAAATCTTATTCGTTTCTTGATTAAAGAATCCTTCTTGATTTTTTTTATAACCACCTTCGTCTATTCTTCTGACAAACTGATAAGGGCTACCTGTTTCCTTGTCAAAATAACTTTCGTACAAATCATCCACTTTAAAAAAGAATCTAGACAAACCAGTGGTATAACCTTTTCCAATGGCGTGATAAACTCTCTTGTTATTTATCACCGCTTCCTTTACTTCAAGTGTGGCGTATCCGGCATTTACGAGACCATAATGGATTCTAAATTTAAACCACTCGCCAACATCAAAAGCTCTTTCTTTCTGAGAACTAAAACCAAAAGTTGTTGCTATAAAAACTAATACTAGTACTTTTTTCATTTTTTTAGAGAATTGATTTCAGCGCGAAATACAATATCTGTTCCAAATGTATTAAAACAAAAAAACTCAGTCAAATAATGACCGAGTTTTTATGCTATTAACCAACCAAAAACTATAAATTATGATAAATTTATATAAAAACTTCCGGAAACCACTCCTTCATTTTTGTTGGTACAAAGATAGCTTGTTTTTGAATTATGTATAATAAAAATTTAACTTTAACACGAAATGTTCAATAACCACATAGCTACAACGTTGTATTTTATCAATAATTCAATTTTTTTGGCGAAACATTACAAAGTTCCTCTTTTTTCTTGTTCTCTTTCAATAGATTCGAAAAGCGCTTTAAAATTTCCTGCGCCAAAACCTTTCGCACCCATTCGTTGAATAATCTCGAAAAACAAAGTTGGTCTGTCTTCTACTGGTTTAGTGAAAATTTGAAGTAAATAACCATCTTCATCGGCATCAACCATGATTGCAAGTTTTTCAATCATAGTTAGATCCTCGTGCATCATGTTCATGTGTTCGCCTAGACGATTGGGAATGTCTTCGTAATACGCCCGCGGCGGAGCGGATAAGAATTCGATTCCTCTAGCTCGTAATTCCGTAACCGTCGCAATGATATCATCGGTTGCGATAGCAATATGCTGCACACCTGAACCTTCGTAAAAATCTAAATATTCTTCAATCTGAGACCGCTTGTTTCCTTTTGCAGGCTCGTTGATTGGAAATTTAATTCTTCCATTTCCGTTACTCATTACTTTGCTCATCAACGCGGAATATTCGGTATGTATTTGTTTGTCATCGAAAGAAAGAAAATTGACAAATCCCATCACTTCCTCATACCATTTTACCCATTCATTCATTTGGTTCCAGCCCACATTTCCGACCATATGGTCTACATATTTTAGTCCTACAGCAGTTGGGTTGTAATCAGATTTCCATTCTACATAACCAGGTAAAAAAGTACCTGTATAATTCTTGCGCTCTACAAACATGTGAACCGTTTCCCCGTAGGTATAGATTCCTGCGCGAATTACTTCTCCGAATTCGTCTTTTTCAACAACGGGCTCCATATATACTTTGGCACCTCTTTTTGTGGTTTCTTCGAATGATTTTCTAGCGTCTTCTACCCACAAAGCAATAATTTTTACGCCATCACCGTGTTTTTTAACGTGCTCGCCAATCGGAGAATCACTGGTTAAGGCTGTTGTGAGTACCAATCTGATTTTGTCTTGCTTTAGAACATAAGAAGCTCTATCACGAACTCCCGTCTCTAGTCCCGCATATGCTAAAGACTGAAAACCAAAAGCGGTCTTATAGAAATGAGCCGCTTGTTTCGCGTTTCCTACGTAAAATTCTACGTAATCTGTTCCCATTAATGGAAGGAAGTCTTGCGCTCCTTCAAATATTTTTTCGAGTCCATATTCAACGGACGTTACTTGTTTTGACATACTATTTATTTTTTATGGTGCCTTTTAGTGGCACTGATTCTTAATGAATTTAAAATGTGTTTTCTACGAAATGCCTAGCCCTGATGGTAACGGCATCCTTTTGTGCGGTTGTTCAGCACAAAAGATATAGTGAACAGCAGGAAGTTGCTTCAACTAATTATTCTACCCACGATTTGTAATAGGCGCCGTCATCAATTCCCATAGCTTCTTCGGTTACCATTAATGGACGAAAAGTATCAACCATCACGGCAAGCTCTTGTGTTTCCGTTTGCCCAATGCTGCGTTCCATTGCTCCCGGCGCTGGTCCGTGCGGAATTCCTTTTGGATGCAGGGTGATATGTCCTTGTTCAATGTTATTCCTTGACATAAAATCTCCATCTACATAATATAAAACCTCATCGCTATCGATATTGCTGTGGTTATATGGCGCTGGAATTGCTTTCGGGTGATAATCATATAATCTAGGAACGAAAGAGCACACGACAAAAGTGGCTGTTTCAAAAGTTTGATGCACTGGAGGCGGTTGGTGTACGCGCCCAGTAATTGGCTCAAAATTATGTATCGAAAATGCATACGGGAAATTAAAACCGTCCCATCCGACAACATCAAAAGGATGCGTAGCATATACTACTTCGTGAATCATCCCTTCTTTTTTGATCTTAATGAGAAAGTCACCTTTTTCGTCATACGTCTCTAATTCTGTCGGCAATTTAAAATCACGCTCGCAGAAAGGCGCGTGCTCAAGATGCTGACCTGATTCGTTTTTGTATCGTTTTGGTGTATAAAACGGCGCAAATGACTCGACATAGAACAAGCGGTTTTCAGCCGATTCAAATTCGATTTGATAGATCATCCCACGAGGAATAATAAGGTAATCCCCGTATTCAAATGGAATATTCCCCATCATCGTTCGCAATTTTCCTTTGCCTTTATGGATGAAAATCATTTCGTCTGCATCGGCGTTCTTGTAGAAATAAGTAGTTAATGATTGTTGGGGTGCGGCTAGACCAATCGTGCAATCTCGATTGACCAACATGGGTTTGCGGCTTTCCAGAAAATCAGCGTGTGGTTTTAGGTCAAAACCTTTTAGTAACAGTGATTTTATGTTTTTGTCAATAGCGATTTTAGGTTCGACCGAATAGGATTTGAGAATTTCTTTGACTTGTGTCGGTCGATGAACATGGTACAATAGCGACGAATGTCCGCTAAATCCTTCTGTTCCGAATAGTTGTTCGTAATATAAGCCTCCGTTTGGTTTTTCAAATACGACATGGCGTTTTTGTGGGAAGCTACCAAGTTTATGGTATATAGGCATGGTTATTAAATTTAGATTTATGAATAGATTGTGAATTAGTAATTCCCATCTATCACTCTGGATTCCTCTTCATGAGGAAATGCAGATACTCTAATAAACCTATCCAATTTGTTTTCATAGTAACAAATATCGTAAAAAAACACTTTTTAATTTCAATATCTATGAGATATTTTTAATCACAAAAAAAGCACTTTTAGATCAATTAGACTAAAAGTGCTTTTTCAAAATATGATTATCTTTTTATTCTTGCGGATTGTTTAGTTTACTGTGCTTTTTACCATAGGTGAAATAAATGACCAAACCAATGGCAAGCCATAAGATCAGTCGCAACCAGTTTGTCCATCCTAAACCATAAATCATCGCTAAGCAAACTACGATTCCAAGAATAGGAACTACGGGAACAAATGGGGTTTTAAATTCACGTTTCATGTCTGGTTCGGTTTTACGCAATACAATAACGGAAAAGCAAACTAAAATAAAAGCGAATAAGGTTCCAATACTTGTCATATCACCAACAATATCCCCTGGAATAAAGGCAGCAAAAAGACCAACTATTACAAGAATTGCTAAATTAGCTTTGTAAGGAGTTTTGTATTTGGAATGCAAATCTCCAAATGCTTTTGGCAACAAACCATCTTTACCCATCGCATAGAAAACGCGCGATTGACCTAATAGCATTACTAGAATTACAGAAGAAAATCCGGCCAAAATTGCCACAGTTACAAACTGCGCTAACCATTCATATCCTATCATATATTTATTAATCGCAAAAGCAACTGAAGCTTCCTTACCCCCAGTTCTAAAATCTTCTACAGTCGCAACTCCCGTTAATACGTGTGCAAATAAGATATACAAAACGGTACAAATCGCTAATGATCCTAATATCCCGATTGGCATGTCTCGCTTTGGATTTTTGGTTTCTTGTGCAGCTGTACTTACTGCATCAAAGCCAATGAATGCAAAGAACACTGTTCCTGCCGCACCAAGTATTCCCATAATTCCACCGTAGTGATGGCCTATTCCTTGATCATCGGTATAAGTTCCAACTTCTGGAATATACGGCGTATGATTCGCTGGATTGATAAAGTGCCAGCCTAAAACGATAATCAACACTACAATAGTTACTTTGACAACCACAATCAATCCGTTGACAAAAGCTGATTCTTGCGTTCCTTTTATCAATAACAAACTAATTACTGCGACAATAAATAAAGCAGGCAGATTGATAATTCCTTGCTGTAGAATTTCTTGGGTATTCGGATCGATCACTTTTTGAAAAGGAGAATGACACAACGAATACGGAATTGGACTCGTATGCAGCACATTGACCAGTAAATTATTGAGATATTCACTCCACGCAATTCCCACAGTGGCAGCTCCTACCGCATATTCTAATATCAAATCCCAGCCAATAATCCAAGCGAGCAACTCTCCCATTGTCGCGTAAGTATAGGTGTAAGCACTACCTGAAATTGGAATTGAAGAGGAAAGTTCCGCGTAACACAATCCAGCCAAAGCACAACCAACGGCCGCTACAATAAAGCCAATAGTAACCGATGGACCTGCATTTTGAGCTGCTGCAGTGGCTGTTCTCACAAACAATCCCGCGCCAATAATTGCTCCAATACCTAAGGCAATAAGTGACCATGCAGTTAATGTTCTCTTTAACCCTTTTTCAGATTCTGTAGCTTCGCTTAATAAAAGTGAAATAGATTTTTTCTTCCAAATAGACATAATTACTATATTAATTGATTATACATTTTAACTTCGTTTTGTTCAACCTACGCGGTCTCGTGTCAAATATATTGTTTTTTATATAACGGCAAACATAAATTTTTGAATGCCACTCCTCCTTAAAACCAAAATCCTACACTAAACCACGCAAATCCTTTATTGGTTTCTGGCGACCATGAGTATTTAAATTCAATTGGGCCAAGTAACGATTCTAAGCCATAGCCAGCGGCATATCCCGAATAGCTAATTCTCGAAATCCAGTCGGATGTTTCAAAAAGACGGTTTTTGATATTGGCAAAATTTGCAGATAAGTTGACATGATTCTTTTTATAAAATTCATAGTCCATCGTGATGTCACTTTTAATATAGCTATCACCTGAAAGGCTTAAAAAATCATACCCGTAAAATGGCCTAAAATTATTTATCGCAGTATAGCCATAACCTCCCAAAACAAAATCAAAAAAATGTACACTTTCCTTTCCAAATGCAAAGCCCATTTCGGATTGCATTTTCACAGTAGTTTTATTAAAAATGGTCTTGGCAAAACCGATATCTCCTTTAGCAATTGAGAATTCTTTAAACTGTTTGGTATAATCGGAAGAAACAAGGTATGATTGAATATCCCCGACGAAATACCAACCTCTTTTTGGAAAAAATTTATTGTCTAACGCGTCGTATTTTAGATAGCCGAAAATACTGCCGTAGTCACTTTTTTCAAAGTCGGAATTAGACACATTTAGTGTGGCAGAACTAATGTCTATATGTTTGTGCTCTATTCCGGCTCCAATAAGGAATTTTTGGATAAAAATAGTTTGCAGATAAAATTGGTTTGTAAATTCTGCATAATCAATATTGAGACTTCGGATGCCCAATTGATTTAATAATTCCCCATCGCTAAAATCGGTGGCGACATTGCGATTAAATCGATTGAATTTTGATTTCACTCCGAAACTCCAGTAAAAACCATTATCGACATAATAGTCAAAATTATATCTGAGATTATCGCCAATAATTAGGTCTAGCGAGGTAATGTCATTTCTAAAAATGCTGTTTTTTTGTGTGACATTAATTAACACACCGGTTTTAAATAGGTCGTCGAAATGCAACGCAAATTTCAAAAATGTCTTCGTTGGATTTTCCGTTAATGTTAGCACCAAATCATCTTTTTCATTATTCTTTTCTAGTTGGTAACTAATAGCGCTAAAATTCTGAGTGGAAGCCAAATTATCCATTCCCACTTTAATGTCGTCATACGTGAATTTTGAATTTTGCTTCATTCGTAGTTTTCCGACCACATAAGCCCTTGTGTATTTTTGCAAAGGATTAATTAGAATATTCTTGATGTTTAATGTGTCTGAATCAATCTGTAATTTCTTTGAAAGGATCACCTTTGTAGAATCTCCCAACTTCTTAATTGCTTCGTATTGTGCAAAAGCTGCCTCTTCTCCTTTCTTGATAATTTCTTGACCCCTGTCAAAAGAAATCACACCAAAATCATTAATATCCGGCTTGATGTAAATATTCGTAAGCGCCACTTTTTGCTTCATCTTTTCAATCATCTGCAGATTGGTGATTTGAACTAAAATTCGAGTCGCTTCCTTCAATGATTTTCTGTCTTTTAAATCGTCTTGCACGTCAACGCCAATGATAATATCGGCACCCATTTTCTTTACTTCTTCTATCGGAAAATTATTGGTAACGCCGCCGTCTACTAATAGTTTCCCGTCGATTTCGATTGGGGAAAACAAAGTCGGAAAGGCGCCGCTAGCCAACAATGCTTGTGCTAGATAACCTTTATTTAGTACTACTTCTTCCCCAGTTTCAATGTCTGTGGCGATACATGCAAAAGGAATGGGCAATTGATTAAAATCACGAACATGTCTTACATTATAAGTGAGTCTGTTCAATAAATTGTAATTATACAATCCTTTTGACAGCGATGTTGGAATACCAATCTTCAGTTTTTTGAAAGGCAATGTGAATGCGTACATTTCATCATTCCTTTTTTCATAAAAATTCTTGGATGATCTCGGAATATAATCGCTGAGTAAAGCGTCAAAATCGGTGGCTTGAAAAATAGAATCAATTTGATGTGCCGTATATCCGGAAGCATACAAGCCGCCAACCACCGCGCCCATGCTTGTTCCTCCGATGTAGTCGATTTTCACACCTGCCTGCTCCAGCACTTTCAATACACCAATATGCGCAAAGCCTTTCGCTCCGCCGCCACTAAGAACCAAACCAATTTTTGGTCTCTTATTCTCGAGCTCTTGCGAAAACAAATTCACTATCGTAAAAAATGCTAAAAAAAGTAAAGCAATTTTTTTCATGAAAAGTTTACAGGTTAGATGTTTTGTAAAAGTCGGTAATTTTTTTTGCTTTTGATGCCCCAACCACAGCAGAAATTTCGATTTCAGTCGCCAATTTTAATCTTTTAACACTTTTGAAATGCTGAATTAATGTTAACATCGTCTTTTCACCAATACCTGGAATGCTTTCTATGGAGGAATTTAAAGCTGATTGACTGCGTTTATCGCGGTGAAATGTAATTCCAAAGCGATGTGCTTCGTTTCGCAAATATTGAATAACCTTGAGGGTTTCTGACTTCTTGTCTAAATACAAAGGCGCGGAATCTCCCGGATAAAACAACTCTTCCAAACGTTTCGCAATTCCGACAATGGCTATTTTGCCACGTAATTCTAAAGCATCAATACTTTTTAGCGCTGATGATAATTGCCCTTTTCCACCATCGATAATAATAAGCTGCGGCAAAGGTTGGTTTTCGTCGAGCATGCGTTTATAACGTCGGTAAACCACTTCTTCCATCGATGCAAAATCGTTCGGTCCTTCTACCGACTTGATGTTAAAATGACGATAATCTTTTTTGCTCGGCTTCCCATCCTTAAAAACGACACAAGCGGCCACCGGATTGGTTCCTTGAATATTGGAGTTGTCAAAACACTCGATGTGGCGCGGTTCTACTTGCAATCTCAAATCTTTTTGCATTTGCGCCATAATGCGGTTGGTGTGACGATCCGGATCTACAATTTGCAATTGCTTTAGTTGCTCGATTCTGTAATACTTGGCGTTTCTGATGGATAATTCGAGTAGTTCTTTTTTATCTCCTAATTGCGGTATGGTCACTTTGAGTAATTCGCCAACCTCAACCTCAAAAGGAACAATAATTTCTTTAGAAAGCAATTGAAATCTTTCCCGCAACTCAATGATGGCCAAGCTTAACAGTTCTGAATCTGTTTCTTCTAACTTCTTCTTCATTTCCATGGTGTGCGATCGGATAATCGAACCGTAGGCGATTTGAAGAAAATTGACATAAGCCGCGCCTTCATCCGAAACAATCGAAAACACATCGATATTGGTTATCTTTGGACTCACTATAGTGGATCGCGACTGATAATTCTCTAAAACTTCTATCTTCTCTTTTATTTTCTGTGCTTCTTCAAATTGCATTTCTGCCGCAAAATCCTTCATTTTGGTTTTGAAATCTCGCATGCTTTCTTTGAAATTTCCTTTCAAGATTTCACGAATTGCGTTTACTTGCGTTTGATAATTATCAAAGGATTCATGTCCTTCACATGGACCTTTGCAATTGCCGAGGTGATACTCTAGACAAACTTTAAACTTCCCGTTTTTGATATTCGACGCGCTCAAATCGAAGTTGCAATTGCGCAATGGATACAGCTCTTTAATTAAATCTAAAATAGTAGAAACGGTCTTAAAACTAGTATACGGCCCGAAATATTCCGATCCGTCTTTGATCATTCTTCGCGTTGAAAAAACTCTGGGGAACGATTCATTCTTGATGCAAATCCACGGGTAAGTTTTGTCGTCGCGCAACATGACATTATAACGCGGCTGCAATTTCTTAATGAGATTATTTTCGAGCAAAAGTGCATCCGATTCTGTGGCAACCACAATATGTTTTATGGTCACAATTTTTCTAACTAAAACGTTTGTTTTGGCTGTATCGTGGATTTTGTTGAAGTACGACGATACTCTTTTCTTCAGATTTTTCGCCTTACCCACATATAAGATCTTGTCTTCTTTGTCGTAATACTGATATACTCCTGGATTGTCAGGCAGCGACTGGATTTGAAGTTCAAGCGATGGGTTTTGCATGAAACAAAGTTAATTTTAAATGTTTCAAAAACCAAGTGCGTTATTAGCTAACAATTGTCATATTTTATGCGTCCCAAACCCCGTAGTTTTGGCGAAAAATTACAAGATGCGCTATTGGACAAAAAAATCAAAAGAAGAATTACAAAGTAAAATTCAACTAGCATTAGCAGAGAACATCAACTTTTCGCAAGACATTTCTTTGGGCTATCCTGCCTCTAAATTAGACGGAAAAGTGTTCTACGACGACGCGCCTTTTTTGAAAGAAGCACCAATCTTACAAACTTTTGTTGCCAATCCGAATCACATCGGATGTCATACACTTGGCGATTCTGAAAATGTGTTTAGCGGCACTCATGCGATCGAACGAGACGTTTTGAATGTGCTTGCCGTGGATGTTTTTAAAGCAACACCCAATTCATTTGACGGCTATATTTCACCAGGTGGAACCGAAGCAAACATTCAAGCGCTGTGGATGTATCGCAATTTTTTTATCTATCAAAAGGGAGCTAATACTAACGAAATAGTCATCATTGCCTCTGAAGACACCCATTATTCCATTCCAAAAGGAGCCAATTTGTTGCAATTGGATTGGATTAAAATGCCTGTTGATCTAGAAACCAGAGTACTCAACAAAGTCTTACTACAAGATAAAATTGTAGAAGCGCACAGCCATGGGAAAAAGTACTTTATTGTAGTTGCCAATATGGGAACCACGATGTTTGGTTCTGTGGATAATCCGGACGATTATACTACGATCTTAGACAAACATCAACTCGAATACAAACTGCATATTGATGGCGCATACGGTGGATTTGTTTATCCATTTAGCAACGAGCAATCGAAAATTAATTTTCAAAATCCGAACATCAGCTCGATTACGATTGATGCGCACAAAATGCTTCAAGCGCCTTACGGAACAGGTGTTTTTATTTGTAGAAAAGGCTTAATTGAAAATGTGCTTACCAAAGAAGCTGCTTATGTTGAAGGCATGGATTTGACCCTTTGCGGCAGTCGATCAGGGGCCAATGCCATTGCAGTTTGGATGATTTTGTTTACTTATGGACCGAACGGCTGGTTTGAAAAAATAAGCGTGTTGCAAATGCGGACGCAATTTTTGTGCAATGAACTTGACCGCTTAAATATTGCTTATTTCAGAGAACCTTTTATGAATATTGTCACCATCAAATCCGAGCATATTCCGAGAGCATTGGCAATGAAATACCATTTGGTTCCCGATCAACATCATCAGAAAAATGACTGGTATAAAATTGTGGTGATGCATCACGTAGAAGTGCAACATTTGACTACTTTTATAGGCGAACTCAAAGAATTGCATGCATGCTTAAAAGAGAATTAAGGCAACAATATAAAAATCTACGGCAACAACTTGATGATAATGATATCGCGGAAATGAGTATGTCGATTGCCAATCAATTGATTTCGTTGCCCATTTGGGAAAAGACTTACTATCATGTTTTTCTGTCTATTGCGGAAAATAAAGAAGTTGATACGGAAAATATACTGCACGTTCTTGCAGGAAAAGACAAAGAAGTAGTGGTTTCCAAATCAGATTTTGTAACGAGACAAATGACCCATTATTTGTTGACTGATTCTACAAAATTGCGCAAAAACAGTTACCATATTCCAGAGCCTGTTGATGGGCTTGAAGTTCCTGTTGCCAAAATTGATGTGGTTTTTGTTCCGCTGGTAGCCTTTGATATTAAAGGAAATCGGGTGGGTTACGGCAAAGGGTTTTATGATGTTTTCTTGAGTAAATGCCGTCAGGATGTGCTAAAAATTGGCTTGTCCTTTTTTGAAGCGGAACAAGCTATTGAAGACGTATTTGAGCAAGACGTAAAATTAGATTTTTGTATTACACCGAATCGCATCTATGAATTCTGATGCCTAGCCCTGATGATTTGAAATTAAAAGGAGGACAGCCAGTGGCTGTCAGGTATTTTGCTTCAGAAAAAAGCCCTTCAACTATACAACTTCCTCGTTCGACACAAAAGATATAATGAACAGCAGGAAGTAGCTCCAGAAAAAAAAGCTAACACGAATGGCGCGAATTTTCACAAATTCATTGGTGGGAATTAGTGTAATTCGTGTTACCTATTAGTCTTTGTGAAACGCTTTTTTGTTGAATACAATCAAGATTCCTACTCCAGTGGAGATTGCCATGTCCGCAACATTGAAAATGGCATTAAAGAAAGTGAACGGTTTTCCGCCTATAAACGGCACCCATTCTGGCATCGGATAATCTTGTATGAAAGGGAAATACAACATGTCGACCACTTTGCCGTGGAAAACTTTGCCGTATGGTTTTTCTGAAAATAAAGTCGCTAGGTGATTGTGACTATCGTCGAAAACAATACCGTAAAATACTGAATCGATGATATTTCCGAAAGCGCCAGCGAGGATTAATGCGATGGCAACAATAAGATAAGTGGAGCTGTTTTTCTGTACCGAATCCCATAACCAATAACCGATCGCGGTTACTGCCAACAATCTGAAAACGGTCAGAAATAATTTCCCGTAGGTTCCGGGAATTTCGGTTCCCCAAGCCATTCCTTCGTTCTCAATAAACAAAATCTTACACCAACTAAAAACATTGACTTCTTCTCCCAACACGAAATTGGTTTTGATGTAAATTTTGGAAAGTTGATCTACTAGTAGAATAATGAAAATGAGAAAATAGGCGTTTCGTAATGACATTTTTAGTTTTTTATTGGCGCAAAAATAGATTATTTTCTAAAAAAAACGCTCCCAATGGAGCGTTAATTTATCGTATCATTTTGCTATTAGCGTTGCATGTTTTTAGCTTCGATACTCATCGTAGCGTGAGGTACAATCATCAAGCGTTCTTTGCTGATCAATTTACCGGTTACTTTGCAAACACCATAGGTTTTGTTTTCTACGCGGAATAGTGCATTCTTCAAATCGCGAATGAATTTTTCTTGGCGAATAGCCAATTGCGAGTTCGCTTCCTTCGACATCGTTTCACTTCCTTCTTCGAATGCTTTAAAAGTTGGCGACGTATCGTCGGTTCCGTTGTTTAAATCATTCATATAGGCACTCTTTATCAAATCTAAATCGGATTGTGCTTTGTTAATTTTTTTTAAAATCAATTCTTTGAACTCTGCTAAGTCAGCATCTGAGTATCTTGCAATTTCATCTACCATGTCTTCTTATTTTGTAATTAATATTCTTGTTTTTATATCATCGAATTCTATTTCAAACCCGTTCTGTATTGCTGTTTCGAAAACCAATGATTCGGTTAGTGTTTCCGACTTAATATAGTTTTCGTTGGCTTTTACCGCCTTTTCTAATTCTGTATTGCTCTGTAAGTGAACTTGGATCTTATCGGTTACTTCAAAACCAGAATCTTTACGAATGTTTTGAATTCTATTAACCAATTCTCTTGCGATGCCTTCCTCTTTCAATTCTGGAGAGATCGTAATATCGAGCGCCACTGTAATTCCGTTTGAATTGGCAACTAACCAACCTTCAATATCTTGCGACGAAATCTCTACATCCTCTTGTGATAAAGTTATAGTATTTCCTGAAACTTCAATATTCAAAACCCCTAGTGAATCCAATTGGTTGATTTGTTCCGCCGTAAAGGACTGTATCTGTTTGGAAATCAATCCCATATCTTTGCCGAAACGAGGTCCAAGTGTCTTGAAATTAGGCTTGATTTGCTTGATTAAAATACCCGAAGCATCGTCTAAAAGTTCAATTTCTTTGACGTTTACTTCTGCCTTTATGAGGTCAGAAACTGCTTCGATTTCGTGTCGTTGATTCACGTCAAGTATTGGTATCATTACCTTTTGCAATGGTTGACGCACCTTGATCATTTCCTTCTTGCGAAGGGACAAAACGAGGGATGAAATGGTCTGCGCTTTTTGCATTTTACTCTCTAAAGATTTATCAACAAAGTTTTCAACGTAAATCGGAAATTCCGCCAAATGTACGCTGTCAAAATTTTCTGACTTTGTCCTTTGTGTTAAGTCTCTGTAAAGTTGATCCATAAAGAACGGCGCGATTGGAGCGCTTAATTTACTGATGGTCAACAGGCATGAATATAACGTTTGGTACGCTGCAATTTTATCTTGTGCATATTCCCCTTTCCAGAAACGGCGACGGCACAAACGCACATACCAGTTGCTTAGATTTTCTTGAACAAAATCGGAAATTGCACGAGCTGCTTTTGTAGGTTCGTAATCGGCGTAGTAACTATCGACATCTTTGATCAAGGTGTTTAATTCAGAAATAATCCAACGATCAATTTCTGGTCGATCTTGTAGTGGAATTTCCGCCTCTTCATTTTTAAAATTATCGATGTTGGCATAAAGCGCAAAAAACGAATACGTATTGTATAGCGTTCCGAAGAATTTTCGTCGCACTTCAGCAATTCCTTCTATATCGAACTTTAAGTTGTCCCATGGATTTGCGTTAGATATCATATACCAACGCGTTGCATCTGGACCGTATTCTGACAAGGTCGTAAACGGATCGACTGCGTTGCCCAAACGTTTTGACATCTTTTGTCCGTTTTTGTCTAAAACCAAACCGTTGGATACGACATTTTTGTACGCAATTTTATCAAAAACCAAGGTTCCGATGGCGTGTAAAGTATAAAACCAACCACGAGTTTGATCCACGCCTTCCGCAATAAAATCTGCCGGAAAGTCTTGATTTTGATCTATTTTCTCTTTGTTTTCAAATGGATAATGCCACTGTGCATAAGGCATGGCGCCTGAATCAAACCAAACATCGATCAGGTCGGCCTCGCGCTTCATTGGTTTTCCAGAATTGGATACCAATACAATTTCATCGACTACATTCTTGTGCAAATCGATTAAATCATAATTGCTTTCAGTCATGTTACCGACTTCAAAACCTTTGAACGGATTGGTTGCTTGAACGCCCGCAACGATTGACTTTTCAATTTCTTTGTATAATTCTTCTACTGAACCTACTAAAATCTCTTCCGTTCCATCTTCTGTTCTCCAGATGGGTAGTGGAATTCCCCAATAGCGAGAACGCGACAAATTCCAGTCGTTGGCATTTTTCAACCAATTCCCAAAACGTCCTTCTCCAGTTGCTTTTGGCTTCCAGTTGATAGTTTCGTTCAAATCGAACATTCGGTCTCTAACTTCGGTTACTTTGATAAACCAAGAATCGAGTGGATAATATAAAATTGGTGTGTCAGTTCTCCAGCAATGTGGGTAACTGTGCACGTATTTTTCTACTTTGAAGGCTTTGTTTTCTTCTTTTAATTGGATGGCAATTTCAACATCGATGGAACGTTCTGGCGCGTCGCCGTCGGTGTAGTATTCGTTCTTTACATATTTTCCAGCGTATTCACCCATATGTGATGTGAACTTTCCTTGCAAATTTACCAATGGGACAGGATTCCCGTTTTCGTCTAACACCAACATGGGCGGCACTTCTGGAACAGCTTCTTTGGCCACTTTGGCATCATCCGCTCCGAAAGTTGGCGCGGTATGCACGATTCCGGTTCCGTCTTCTGTAGTTACGAAATCTCCTGAAATAACACGAAATGCATTCTCTGGATTTTGATAAGGCAATACAAAAGGCAATAGCTGCTCGTATCGAATTCCGACTAAATCCAAACCTTTGCATTCGGCTAGAATTTGATAAGGGATTTTCTTGTCGCCTTCTTTGAAATTTTCGAAATCATGCGGTTCGTTGCTTTCGAAAAACGTTTTTCCAAATTGTTTTCCGACTAAGTTTTTAGCCAAAATCACATGGACTGGGCGAAAAGTATATTGATTAATAGTATTTACAACTACATAATCGATTTTTGGTCCAACGGTTAATGCGGTGTTGGAAGGCAACGTCCAAGGCGTGGTTGTCCAGGCGAGAATGTGAATGTCACCATAACTTTTTAAGAAATCCGGCAGCGATTCGGTTTTGGCTTTGAATTGTGCCACGACCGTTGTGTCTGTTACATCTCGGTAGCTTCCCGGTTGATTGACTTCATGCGAACTCAATCCAGTTCCTGCTTTGGGAGAATACGGTTGAATTGTGTAGCCTTTGTACATCAAATCTTTGTCGTAGATTTGCTTTAAGAGCCACCAAACGCTTTCCATATATTTGGATTTGTAGGTCACGTACGGATCTTCCATATCAACCCAATAGCCCATTTTTTCGGTTAAGTCATTCCACACGTCGGTGTAGCGCATTACCGTTTTTTTGCAAGCTTCGTTATATTCTTCGATGGAAATTTTCTTTCCGATGTCTTCTTTGGTAATTCCTAATTCTTTTTCGGTTCCTAGTTCAACTGGTAAACCGTGCGTATCCCAACCTGCTTTTCTTTTGACTTGAAAGCCTTTTTGGGTTTTGTATCGGCAAAAAATATCTTTGATGGCACGCGCCATAACGTGATGAATTCCAGGTAAGCCATTAGCAGAAGGTGGCCCTTCGAAAAATACGAAAGGGGTATTGCCTTCGCGTGTCGAAATGCTCTTTTCGAATATGGTTTCTTTTTTCCAAAAATCAAGAACTTCTGAGGCGACTGTAGGTAAGTCAAGTCCTTTGTATTCAGTAAATTTAGTGCTCATAGTATCCTTTTCTAAAATCGAGATGCGAAAGTAATAAATTGTTGTGAGTTATAAGATGTTAGGCGAGAGTTTTTGCGTGAGCGGTTGCAGCGGCATCCTTTTTTGAGGCACGAAAAAAAGATAGAGCGAAAGACGCGACCAGCCCTTTTCGGCTGGGCACGCCCAAATCATTACGAAAAAACTTCTTTTAAGACCTCGAGCGACTTTGGCTTTTTAAATCCATCAAGATGCATGCTGTAGTAATCGATCAGGATTTTAAGTACAATTTGTCGCTCGGAGACATGAAATGTTTTTTGATTGTTATCAAATTTTAGATCAATCAATTTATTGAAAAGTTGTGTTTCGTGTTCGGTGAGTGAGGTCAAGCTATGTAATGGCGTAAAAACACCCTCTTTCATTTCAAAAAAGGGAAATTGAATCTCTGAAATATCTGGGTAAAATCCCAAAAACTTTGTAATTTCGAGAAGGAAAATTAGGTGAAAATTAGCAATTTCATCGTGATGGTCAAACCATTGCAACGCCGATTCTATAAAGTGAAACAGCGGTTCGTTTTTTTCTTCTTCATGAATGGAATGGTGCAACATTTCGGAGAGAAACAGCGTCATGGTGCTTTTGACCACATCGGAATGAATGGTTTGAAACGGGCTGTTGATCTTTATTTCTTTGAATTGCTCTAACGTGCCTTTGTTTTTGTGCACGGCTTCGATTTCGATCAACGTCAGCGGTTGGAAATACGCTATTTTTTGATTTCCTTTTCGAGAAGAGAAGGCATCGCGAACAAAATAAGACTTCAATCCATCAGACAAGGTGAAGCACTTTACGATCAAACTTTTTTCTTGAAATTTGAGTGAAGAAATGACGATGGCTTTGGTTTTGACTAACATGGTAAGTGTTCGCTGGTTGGTTTGGAACCCTTAAGTAAAAACCTCCTGCTTTTTTTAACGAATTATCATCACTTTTTTGACCTTTGTTTCTGCGCCATCTTGCGATGAAATAAAAATCATATAAACTCCGGAGGCCACTTTATACTTTCCAAATGCGGTGGTGTCCCATTCGATAGTTCCGCCTTCAGCAATGGCTTCGTGCACTAAATTGCCCTCGATATCCGATATTTTTACATTGGCCTTGTCCAGTAAACCACTTATTTTTACCGTGCCAGTAAATTCAGGGCGTACAGGATTAGGATAAACATAAACGTTGCTTAGATCGCCTTGTGCGGTTGTTGAAGTACCTTTGAAAGAAACCAATCCTTTGCTTGTTGCAAAAAAAACTTCTCCTGTTGTTCCGTTGATATCAATGTCGTTGATCGTATTACTCGGTAGGGGAGAATTGCTAGTGGTAAAGTGATGGATGGTTTTTTGCCCGTCTGAAGAAACGTAAAAAACGCCTGAATCGATAGTTCCAATCCATTTGTTATTGGCGCCGTCAACAAAAATATCAGAGATCGATTGTTCATAGAGTAATTCTTGCGCCAAATTATCTTCAATAATAATAATTGGATTCGTTCTTAGCGTTTCGTCGGAGCCAAAACTATCTACATTAGACAGCACACGCAGTCCAGCTAGCGTTCCAATCCATAATTGATTTCGATTATCAACAGCAACAGCCCTTGCGTCAAAAGACGGCAGATTTCCTCCTTCGGAGGCGCTGCTAATGACTCTAAAACGGTTGTTGAGCGATTCATTAAATCCGATGACACCATCTCGCCATGTTCCCATCCATTTGGTGCCGTTCTTGTCAATCACCATTCGTCCGAATCGAAGTTTGCCAAGAACCGCAAATACGTTTTGCATATCAAATGATTGCCACTGTCCGTTTGATTTTAGAACTTTTAGTCCTTTTCTTACCACACTATTGGTTACCCATAAATTGCCTGCTTTGTCGAAAGTAGCACCATTGACTCTAACATCGTCTGGAACTTGTCCAACGATTGTCTGTAATCCGTCTGATCCTGTATTGGTTGTGTTATAGAGCGTCGTAACTTGATCATTTTCTAACTTCAATAAACCTGAATAATAAGAACTAAAAAAAACTTGGTTTTCATTATTGGGATTGACGGTTATTCTTGAAAGCGCTTTTGCTTCTGAAAGGTCGCTGTAGGGTATATTGAGCCAACCGTTCTTATTGAATTTACTGATCCCAAATTTTGCCAATCCAGTTGGCGTATAGGAGTATGGATTATAATCGAGGTCATAACCTCCAAAAACCGCCCAGAGATTGGAGGAAGACGCATCTATGGCAAAAACATCGTTGCGAAAAGGTCCTTGGGGTGTTTTGTTCTCAATGTTTGAATCATTGAATCCCTTACTGAAAATTCCGTTCTCCGTTGTTCCGAAGAAAACGGTATTATTGATCATGGTTGCGCAAGTAAATTCAACTGTTACATCTTGAATTTGACTGCTTGAAATATCAGCAATTTGGCTTATTGCGTCGTTGTAAATGTAGACGTGGTTCTTAGTTGTTACTAGTAAATAAGAGCCATTGCTTCGTAGATCATTTACGGATTCGATTAGTTGAACGACTGGTGTAAATGTTGTTCCATTGAATTTTTGCAAACTTCCTGTACTTGTGGTTGCCACAAGGTTATTGCCGATTTTTTCAACACCGCTCCATCCAAAATCAGCAATGCTGAACCATTGGTTAAAATCGTTAAGGAAAGGACTAGTAATTTGCGCTGCTAAAACACCATTGTTTTTTGAGGCTGCATAAATGAACCCATTGAACAATGCGGTTTGCGCGATACTAATTTGAGAGCCGTTAGGTCCAATAAAAAAAGTATCTCCAAATTGTAAAGTGTTTAAGTTGTATTGCACAATTCCGAAGTCACATGAAACGTAAATCATCCCATTGTCGTCCATAAAATGATTTACTCTTTTTACATTTTGTGGGATTGCTTTATTGATAATGTCTACAACATTTAGAATTGATCCGTCTACTTGATTGTAAACGATTATTAGTCCATTTTCGTAACCAATTATAGTTTTCTTTAATGATGGACTGTCATATATTGCAGTAATTGTTAATCCTGAAAGGCCATCAATGGTATTAATTGTTTTAAGATCCCCGGAAATTACATCTTGCGAAAAAATCGCATTTTCAGTTGCTGCAAAAATCTTGGTTTGATCCTGTGAAATGTCATTTATGTGTGAATAGGAAAAGTAACCTTTCCATAATTTGTTGTTTTGTGAAAGACAAAAATGTGACGTAAAAAACGCAATGAGGGTTAAGAAAAATATTTTCATTAAAAAAGGTCTAGATTGAACACAAATATAGTACAAAACGAAAAAAATCTACTTTTAATATTTGAACAAATAAAAAAGCCTTTAAACTAAGATAGCTAAAGGCTTTTTTTACTTTATAAGTCGAAAATTATACGACTCCTTGTCCGAGCATGGCGTCGGCAACTTTTACAAAACCAGCAATATTTGCTCCTTTTACATAATCTACGTATCCATTTCCATCCGAACCGTACTGAACGCATGAACTATGAATATTTAGCATAATGTTTTTCAATCGCTCATCTACTTCTTCAGAAGTCCAGCTCAAACGCAAAGAGTTTTGAGACATTTCTAATCCAGATGTTGCAACACCTCCGGCATTAGAAGCTTTTCCTGGTGCAAATAATATTTTTGCTTTTTGGAATACTTCTACCGCTTCTGGTGTAGAAGGCATATTAGCTCCTTCAGCTACACAAATACATCCGTTTGCAACAAGGGTTTTTGCTTCTTCTTCGTTCAATTCGTTTTGAGTTGCACACGGCAAAGCTACATCGCATTTTACCTCCCAAGGTCTTTTCCCTGCAACGTATTTTGCATTAGGATAATTATTTAAGTAATCACTAATTCTGCCATAGTTTACGTTTTTGATGTCCATGACGTGCGCCAATTTTGCAGCATCGATTCCGTCTACATCATAAATATAACCTGCAGAATCCGACATAGTTACCACTTTACCTCCAAGTTGTGTTGCTTTTTCAGCGGCGTATTGTGCTACATTTCCTGAACCAGAGATTACTACTGTTTTCCCTTTGAAGCTGTCTCCTTTTGTTGCTAACATACTTTGTGCAAAGTATACATCACCATATCCTGTAGCTTCTGGACGAATTAAAGATCCTCCAAAAGAGATTCCTTTACCAGTCAAAACTCCTGTGAATTCATTTCTCAATTTTTTATATTGACCGAACATATAACCCACTTCTCTACCTCCAACACCAATATCCCCAGCAGGAACGTCGGTATCAGCACCAATATGTTTTGATAATTCAGTCATAAATGCTTGACAAAAACGCATTATTTCGATATCAGATTTTCCTTTTGGATCAAAATCAGCCCCTCCTTTTCCACCACCCATCGGCAGTGTGGTCAAACTATTTTTGAAGGTTTGTTCAAACGCTAAGAATTTCAAGATACTTAGATTTACAGAAGGGTGGAAACGAATTCCTCCTTTATAAGGCCCAATTGCTGAGTTCATTTGAATTCTGTATCCTCTGTTTACTTGTGTTGTTCCAGAATCATCAATCCAAGTTACACGGAACATAATGACACGCTCTGCTTCAACCATTCTTTCCAAAAGCATTTTGTTCTGGTACTTTTTGTTTTCTTCAATAAAAGGGATTACAGTTTCAGCAACTTCCTTTACAGCCTGCATAAATTCAGGTTCGTTTGGATTTCTTTTTGAAACTGTTTCAATAAAAGTTGTAATACTTTGTGACATGATTTATAGATTAATAGCGTTTAAGAAAACGTTTTCGTTAATTGGCGACAAATATACATTTTTATCAAAATATGTATAAACTTTTTTTTATTAAATGAATTCCTAAAATTCTCGTCTGGTTTTGCTCTAGAAATAGTCACGCTTCTGCATGCTTGTGAAACAAATTTGGGTCTTTTACGTTAATAAGAATGTATTTTTTTTATTTTATTTTAGAAGTGAATGATGTTTTTATATATTTGTCGAGAATTGAATTAATCAGTATGCAAACGCCTAAGTATTTTATTGCAATCATCTTGTTTTTATTTGGTTACTCGAGTAAAGTAATTGCGCAATATGGTTTTTCACATGAAGTTGGTGTAATTGCTGGTCCTGTAGCATTCCAATCAGATTATGGTGAAAGACATAATTATGACACTAATTTTGGAAATACTGGTTATGGAATTGGCCTTATTCACTATCTCAATTTTTCTTATAAAGCAGATTGTAACTGCTATACTCCTGAAACTTATTTTAATGACCATTTCAAGTTAAGAAGTGAATTGTCATACAATAAAACCAATCTAAGACATTACGGAGAATATGTTGATGGTGATAAAAAGAAATTATTCAACCGCCAATTAAGAGCGATGAGAGGTAGTACGGCCGTAACAAACATCGGAATGCAATTGGAGTATTTCCCACTAAGTATTCGCGACTTTACATCAACCGTTGGAGCCTTGGCGCCTTTTATAAGTTTAGGAGGTCAGTTTAGTTTTTATGATCCAGAGGCTTATTCGACTCTTGGGAGATTAGACACGCCTGCTACAACACCAGTTAAGTATATTGGTGCAACACAAAATAGTAGTGGTACAGTTTGGTCTGTTGTGGGTAGTGTTGGAACAAGATATAAGTTGGCTCCTTTAAGTGATTTAATGGTCGATTTCAGATTACAATACTATTTTTCCAACTGGGTAGATGGACTTAATCCAAACCCTAGCAGATATCCTGAAAACAAAGCTAACGATTGGTTGGTTTGGTTTAATGTAGGGTATATTTATTATATTCAATAAGACTTAGAAAAAATATCAAATAAAAAAGCCCAATCACACAGATTGGGCTTTTTTATTTGATATTCTTAAGCGAGTGCTTGTTGTAAGTCAGCAATCAAATCTTCCGCATCTTCAATCCCAACACTAAGTCGAACCAAATCATCTGTGATTCCGATCTCTTTCCTTTTGTCTTCAGGAATGGAAGCATGTGTCATTAAAGCTGGATGATTGGCCAATGATTCTACTCCACCTAGAGATTCTGCCAAGGTAAAAACTTGTACTTTTTCTAAAAAAGCAATGGCGTCTTCTTTTAAACCCGAAGCAAAAGTAAACGAAACCATTCCACCAAATCCGCTCATTTGCTTCTTCGCAATTTCATGATGCGGGTGACTGGTTAATCCTGGATAATACACTGTTTTTATTTTGGGATGATTGCTTAAAAATGCCACGACTTTTTCCCCATTTTCACAATGTCTTTGTACTCTTAAATGCAACGTTTTAATTCCTCTTAAAACCAAAAAACTATCCATCGGTCCCAAAGTGGCGCCCGTCGCAAATTGTTGAAAATGCAATTGTTCTCCCAGCGCTTCGTCTTTTACAATCAGAGCTCCCGCGATGACATCCGAGTGACCACCAAGATATTTCGTTGCGGAGTGCATTACGATATCCGCCCCTAAATCGAGTGGCCTTTGCAAATAAGGCGTTGCAAACGTATTGTCTACCGCAAATAATATCTTTTTGGCTTTGGTAATCTTGGCAATTTCGGCAATATCAGCCAATTTCATCAGTGGATTTGTTGGTGTCTCCACCCAAACTAATTTCGTGTTTTCATTAATTAATGAATTGACTTTTTCCAAATCTGTCATATCCACAAAATGAAATTTGATACCTGAATCTTTATAAATCCGTGTAAACATGCGATAAGTTCCACCATACAAATCATCCATAGCAATAACCTCATCGCCTGCTTTAAATGATCGCAAAAGGCAATCCGTTGCCGCCAATCCTGAAGAAAATGCCAATCCACGTGACCCATTTTCTATACTTGCTAACGCCAACTCTAAAGCAGTTCGAGTAGGATTGGCAGCTCTGCTGTATTCGTAATCCGGATTTACTGGTTGCCCTGGACTAATTTGGGCGAAAGTTGAAGTTTGATAAACAGGTGGCATCACCGCTCCTGTACTTGGGTCATGGTGTTGTCCGCCATGAATCGTTTTGGTATTAAATTTCATGCTGATTTTTTTGCAAATGTATTAAATAAACTTTCTAATATTCATCATAAAACCAAGATGTAAAGCTTCGTGATAATTATTAAACTCTAATGCTTCTTTGGTAGATTTTAGATTAAAACCGGTCGCAGTATTGTATTCGTGATAGGTTTTAAATTTACCTTCCTGATAATCTGACTTTGTTGTATCAATTAATGAAATCAAGAGGTCTTTTAATTGATCAACTTCTTCCGCTGTCGTGCTTCCGGTTGGCTTTGAACCGTTTTTATAGGTTTCAACCAAACTTTCCTCAATATAACTTGGCAAACCCGAAAGTCGATAAACCAACCCTTGTTGCGAAACAATAATATGCCCAATATTCCAAATCAAATTGTTGCTAAACCCATCCGGAATCTTATTGAGCTGCTCCAAAGTATAGCTATTCAAAAATTTTAAATACAATTGCCTATTGGTTTCCCAAATTTTGAAGGTTGTTTCCATAAAATATTTTTGATAAAAATACTGCTTTTAAGTCTTAAATGAATTTCCTTTGCGCTTAGAATCTCGAAATTTATGAACAAAATATACTATCTCGCCTCTTGCGACACTTGTCGAAAAATTATCAAATCGCTGCCTAAAAATGATAGTTTGGTTTTTCACGATATCAAACAAAATCCCATTACAGTTGAAGAATTAGAAGATATGAAGCGGCTTTCAGGAACTTATGAAGCTTTGTTTAGCCGAAAAGCACAACTCTACAAGTCTTTAGATTTAAAGAACAAATCACTCACTGAAAATGACTTCCGCGATTATATTTTACAACATTATACTTTTCTAAGTCGACCGGTTTTTGTCATTAATGACAAAATCTACATCGGCAATAATTCCAAAGTAATTCAAGAAGTACAAAAAGCCTTATCCTAATGTCAAAAAGAAATTTGGCTTTGTTTGCTGCAACCATGGTGTCTGTTATTTATGGACTCACATTTACCATCGCAAAAGATGTGATGCCTGCTTACATTTTGCCATTTGGATTTATTTTACTTCGCGTCAGTGGTGCAGTCGTGCTTTTTTGGCTTGTTTCTTTTTTAGGTCCAAAAGAAAAAATAGCGCTGGAAGATTTTCCGCGAATTATTGCTGCGGCTTTCTTCGGTGTTGCACTCAACATGCTGACTTTTTTTAAAGGATTGAGCCTAACATCACCGATTTCAGCAGCGGTTATCATGGTTACAACGCCGATAATCGTGCTCATTTTGTCATCCATATTGATGAAAGAAAAGATGAAAAAAAGAAAAATATTTGGAATTGTCATTGGTCTTGTCGGCACTGTTTTTCTAATTGTTTTTGGAAAATCCGTTGGCTATGCCACGCATGCGGAATTGGGCAATTTATTGGTGTTTATCAATGCAGTTTCTTACGGTTGCTATTTGATTCTCGTGAAGAAATTAATGGACAAATACAACGCCTTTACTTTTGTAAAATGGATCTACACTTTCGGATTTCTGATGGTTTTGCCTTTCGGATGGCAGGAATTGCAAGTCATCGATTGGTATCACATTCCAGCTAACTTATATTGGAAAATTGGTTTCGTGATCATATTTTCTACTTTCTTTACGTATCTCCTCAACTTGTTGTCAATGCGTGAATTAAAGCCAACTACGGTCGCTGTTTTTATCTATTTACAACCATTATTTGCCGCAATCATCGCTGTAGGATTAGGAAAAGATCAATTAAACGCCGTGAAGATTATTGCTGCAGTATTAATATTCGCAGGCGTCTATCTCGTAACGCAAAAGAATCCATCAAAAACGGAATCCTAAACAACCGCCATTTTCATTATCTTTGAACACTTTTTAGTAAACAATATGATACAATCAATGACTGGTTTTGGTAAAGCTACTTTACAATTACCCTCCAAAAAAATTACCGTCGAAGTAAAATCTCTAAATAGCAAAGGTCTCGACCTCAACGTAAGAATGCCCTCGGTTTATCGCGAACTTGAGTTGGGATTGCGCAACGAAATTGCAGTTCGCTTGGAGCGTGGTAAAGTAGATTTTTCTGTCTATGTTGAAATGACTGGCGAACAAACTTCCACCAAAATCAACGTGCCCATTGTCAAAGCTTACATTCAACAAATGAGAGGTGTAATTGCAAATGCTGACGAAACGGAATTGATGAAAATGGCAGTCAGAATGCCCGATGCACTTAAAACAGAACGGGACGAAATTGACGAAAATGATTGGGTTGAAATACAGAAAGTCATTCAAGAAGCACTCGATAATATAGCCAAATTTAGAGTCGATGAAGGGAAATCTTTAGAAAACGAATTTCAATTGCGAATTGGCAATATTCGTCAGTATATGAATGAGGCGCTGGCGTTAGATCCAGAAAGAATGCAAGCCATCAAAGACCGTCTACAAACGGCGATTGATGAGTTGAAAGTCAATGTCGACGAAAACAGATTCGAGCAAGAACTCATATTCTACCTCGAAAAGCTTGACATTACAGAAGAAAAAGTGCGCCTGAGTACACACCTCGACTACTTTCTAGAAACCATCAAAGGAACAGAAGCCAACGGTAGAAAATTGGGATTTATTACCCAAGAAATGGGTCGAGAAATCAACACAATGGGCTCGAAAGCGAATCACGCTCAAATGCAAAAATTAGTGGTGATGATGAAAGATGAATTGGAAAAAATTAAGGAACAAGTACTCAATGTACTTTAACTCGAAATAATCGATGGGAAAAGGAAAATTAATTGTGTTTTCAGCGCCGTCTGGCTCAGGAAAAACAACTATTGTTCGACATTTACTTGGAATTCCAGAACTGAATTTAGAGTTCTCCATTTCTGCGACTTCACGCGAGCCACGTGGAGAAGAAATTCACGGAAAAGACTATTATTTTATTTCTTTAACTGAATTCAAAAACCACATCAAATCACACGATTTCCTAGAATGGGAAGAAGTCTATCGCGATAATTTTTACGGCACTTTAAAAAGCGAAATCGAACGCATATGGGCGTTGGGCAAAAATGTTATTTTTGATATTGACGTGGCCGGAGGATTGCGAATTAAGTCCAAATTTCCTGAAGAAACATTAGCTGTTTTTGTCAAACCGCCAAGCATTGATGAGCTGAAAATTCGCCTCAAAAAACGCTCAACCGAAAGTGATGACAAAATCAATATGCGAATTGCTAAAGCTTCGGTTGAATTGGCAACTGCGCCACAATTCGACAAGATTATCAAGAATTACGACTTGGATGTAGCTAAAGAGGAAGCGTATCAATTGGTGAAAAATTTCATCTATAGCGAAAACGAATTGAATTAGAAATCGCAGCAATGAAAATCGGACTCTACTTCGGAACCTTCAATCCTATTCATATTGGACATTTGATTATTGCCAATCACATGGCAGAATATTCCGATTTGAACCAAATCTGGATGGTGGTAACACCGCATAATCCATTGAAGATTAAAGAGAATTTACTCGACGATTATAAACGATTGAATTTGGTGGCACTTGCTACAGAAGACTTCCCGAAAATAAAACCTTCTGATATCGAATTTAAGTTACCGCAACCCAATTACACCGTCCATACGTTAGCCCACTTACAAGACAAATTCCCGCAACACGAATTTTCATTGATTATGGGCGAAGACAATCTCAAGTCGCTTCACAAATGGAAAAATTATGAAGTTATTCTGCAAAATCATGATATTTATGTCTATCCTAGAATTTCTTCTGAAATAGCAACGCTTGATCTCAAGAACCATCCGAGAATTCATCATGTTGATGCTCCAATAGTTGAAATTTCTTCCACGTTTATTCGAGAAAGCATCAAAAACAAAAAGAACATACAACCGCTGATTCCTTATAAAGTCTGGGAATATATCGATTATAACAACTTGTATAAAAAGTAGATTGTCATTTAATCATTTTGACTTTTACTTAACATCAATTTACGAGTTTCCCATTTTACTTTGCGTAAATTTACAATCCACAATATAAAACGCAATACCCATGCTCAACTTCGAACTTTACAATCCGACAAACCTTATTTTTGGTAAAAATCAAATCGAAAAATTAGCTACTCTACTGCCACAAAATGCTAAAATCTTGCTCGCGTACGGCGGTGGAAGTATTTTTAAAAACGGCATCTACGATCAAGTAATGGCGCAACTCAAAGGCTTTGAAGTCGTCGAATTTGGCGGCATCGAACCTAATCCACATTTCGAAACTTTGATGAAAGCCGTCGAAATTGTTCGGGAACAAAAACTCAATTTCATTCTAGCCGTTGGAGGCGGAAGCGTCATAGATGGCGTAAAATTTATCTCTGCGGCAGTAAATTTCACAGAAGATCCTATGGACATTCTAAAAAAGCGACTCTTGTTTAAAGATTCAAATGCCGTCATTCCGTTTGGAACAATTTTGACTTTACCCGCAACTGGAAGTGAAATGAATTCAGGTGCCGTAGTAACAATCGCAGCAACACAAGAAAAACTAGTTTTGGGCGGCAGCGCCTTATTCCCACAATTCTCGATTTGTGATCCAACCGTGATTACGTCATTGCCCAAAAGACAACTGCAAAATGGCGTGGTTGATGCCTACACGCATGTGATGGAGCAATACCTCACCTACCCACATGACGCGTTACTACAAGACCGAATTGCAGAAAGTATATTGCAAACTCTTGTAGAAATTGGTCCCGCAGTAGTCGAAAATCCTTCCGATTATAAATTAGCCTCCAACTTTATGTGGTGCTGCACGATGGCACTCAACGGGCTTTTAAACAAAGGCGTTCCCGTAGATTGGGCAACGCACATGATTGGTCATGAACTTACCGCGTTATACAACATCGATCACGCGAGAACATTAGCCATCATCGGTCCTAATTTATACCGTGCGCTTTTCGAAACCAAAAAAGAAAAACTGGCGCAATATGGTGAAAGAGTATGGCATGTAGATGGAAAAACCATCGATGAAAAAGCAACACAAGCCATCGAAAAAACAGTTGAATTCTTCCACATCATGGGTATGCGAACCAAACTGTCAGAATATACGCCAGAATTTCAAAAAACCGCTGATTTTATTGTCAACCGTTTTAACGAAAGAGGCTGGATTGGCTTGGGTGAAAAACAAAATGTCACTTTAGAAAAAGTAAAAGAAATTGTAGAAATGAGCTACTAATTAGCTCCGATTCAAATTCAAAAGGCGTTCAAAACAACTTGCTTTGAACGCCTTTCTTATAACATAAAACAAAACTTAACTTACCCCATCTCTGGGATTCTAACCAATTATTAGTTAAATAACGAACTGATTCCAAAAGTATTGCCTTGAATTTCAAAAGAATACGTTAAAATTTGTATTTGATTCAAAAACCAACCATTTTTAGGCGTTTCGACTTTGCATTTTTTTGGTTACTTTTGAAACCATATAGTTTACTGTTTTCTAAATAAATAGCATAATTATTTAAATATTTAGGAGCTATTTCCCGCTATCCGTTTCAATCTTTTCTTGCTTTGTCAAACCGACTTTTAATCGACGTTCATTGGCTAGCAAGAAAAGGATTTCCACTGCTATCGGGGCTAAACCTTACAATCTAATGACAGAATATCCAAAATTTGCCGTAATCGGTGGTGGTAGTTGGGCAACTGCGATTGCAAAAATGTTGTGCGTAAATCTTCCAGAATTTGCCTGGTATATGCGTAACGAAGATGCCATTGAGCATCTACGAACCCAGCATCACAATCCCAATTATTTGAGCTCAGTGGAGTTTAAAACCTCGCAACTAAGACTGACCAGCAACATCAATGAAGCGGTTGCTTATGCAGATTATATTATTTTTGCTATTCCATCGGCGTTCTTGAGTTCAGAATTAGCCAAACTCACAGAAAGCCTTACGGACAAAGTGATTTTTTCCGCCATCAAAGGAATTGTGCCTGAAACTAGCCTGATTGTAGGCGAACATTTCAATAAAGTATACGGAATTCCTTTTGAGAACATTGGCGTCATTACAGGTCCATGTCACGCTGAAGAAGTCGCGCTCGAACGTTTGTCTTACCTAACGATTGCTTGTGGCGATTCTGCAAAAGCCAGAATTGTAGCCAAATGTTTGTCTGGCAATTACATCAAAGCCAAAATTTCTGATGACATCATCGGAACAGAATATGCGGCGATGCTGAAAAACATTTATGCGATTGCTGCTGGTATCGCCCACGGCATCGGATATGGTGACAACTTTCAATCGGTGTTGATGAGTAACGGCATTCGAGAGATGAAAAAATTTATTCGCAAGGTTCATAGAATGAAGCGGAATATCAATAATTCTGCGTATTTGGGAGATTTACTCGTAACTGGCTACTCCGTATTTTCTAGAAATAGAATGTTCGGGAACATGATTGGAAAAGGCTATACGGTTCAATCTGCCATGATGGAAATGAGTATGGTGGCCGAAGGTTATTACGCTACCAAAAGTGCTTGGGAGCTCAATCAAACCTATGGAGCAAAAACCCCAATTATTGATGCCGTTCACGCTATTTTATACGAAGGAAAAGAAGCTAAGAAGGTTTTTAAGAAACTGACGGAGAAACTAGATTAGCTTTTTTAGATAAAAGAAACAAGAGCCAAGAAATAAGATATAAAATCTTGCTTCTTGGCTCTTGCTTCTTTTCTCTTTTCCCTTTCTATCGGACAATCACGCCATCTACAAACAAAATCGGCACTTCTTCTACTGCATTTTCGTGAATTGAATTGGCTTTGAACGTATATTTCTTATCATACAAAGTACTTCCAATAAAAAAAGTTACCATAAACTCATTGTTAAGTGCTAAGACGCTGATTTCAATCATTTCTACTTTGACTACAGAAACGGCGGGAACTTCAACAAAAGCATGTCGCAAAAGTGACGTTTTTTTCATCTCTCCATCGATGGTGCCGAATGCTTTCGAAACCAACATAACGCTGTCTAAAGCATAGTCGCTATCGTTGACTAGGTAGACGTACCAAACCTTGTCCATGAAGTCATCGTTCCATTCTTGGACTGCGGCTAGAAATACGTTTTCTACGGTGGGGATGATGATGTCTTTTTTCATGGATTTCAATTTTGGAAAATTCGCGTTTTGTCTCAGATTCCCTAGCCCCGATAGTAGCGGTATCCTTTTGTGCCATCGTTCGGCGCAAAAGATTTAGCGAATAGAGGGAATAGCTCCTGAAAATCTAAATACTTGATTTGAATTGCTCGAGGAATCTCACATCGTTTTCGTAGAACATTCTGATATCCCCGATTTGATAAAGCAACATCGCGATTCTTTCGATGCCCATTCCGAAGGCGAAACCGTTGTATTCGTCTGGATTGATGCCGCAATTTTTTAGGACATTTGGATCGACCATACCGCAGCCCATAATTTCTAACCAACCTGTTCCTTTGGTGATGCGGTAATCGGTTTCGGTTTTGAGTCCCCAATAAATATCAACCTCAGCGCTTGGCTCCGTAAACGGGAAATAAGATGGTCTTAGGCGTATTTTCGACTTGCCAAACATTTCTTTGGTGAAATACAATAACGTTTGTTTTAAGTCGGCAAATGATACGTCCTTGTCTATATACAATCCTTCTACTTGGTGGAAAATGCAATGCGACCGCGACGAAATGGCTTCGTTTCGGAACACTCTTCCAGGAGAAATCGTACGGATGGGTGGTTTGTTATTTTCCATGTAGCGCACTTGCACTGAAGAAGTGTGCGTTCTTAGTAAAATATCGGGATTCGTTTGGATAAAAAACGTGTCTTGCATATCACGCGCTGGATGGTATTCTGGCAAGTTCAATGCGGTGAAATTGTGCCAATCATCTTCTATTTCTGGTCCTTCAGAAACATTAAATCCGATGTTGGAAAAGATGTCGATGATTTGATTTTTTACAATCGAAATGGGATGTCTTGATCCAATGGTAATTGGTTCACTCGGGCGCGTTAAATCGCCATAAAACCCTTTCGTTTCTTCTTTAGATTCGAGTAATTCTTGAATAGTTTTTACTTTTTCTTCGGCAGACGTTTTTAGCAAATTGATAACTTGACCGAATTCTTTCTTTTGATCGTTGGGCACGTTTTTGAATTCAGCAAAAAAGTCTTTTAACAAACCTTTGCTTCCTAAGTATTGTATTCTGAATGCTTCCAATTCAGCGGCATTCTGCGTGTTGAATGCTTGAACTGAGGCGATATGTTCTTTAATTGTTTCTATCATGGTCGTGCTGTAATTGAAAGCGCAAATTTAATTAAAAGTTGGCAGTATTTAATCAATGACTTCTCTTTCTATAAAGTAATTAACGATGGCTTCTTTCATTAGTACCGATTGTTCTCCAGCTTTGAGCGCTGGCAGCTGTTCTTTGACGGTATAATGTGGCCAACCTTCGTCATCAAAATAGTCGAATTCGTAGAAACCATATGGCTCTAACAATCGACAAATGGCGATGTGCATTAGGTTGAGTTTCTCGTCCTTTTTATACTTCTGATGTACTTTCCCCAGTTCTTGAACACCAATTAAGTAGATTATTGCATCCAAGTCGAGGTCTTCGCCTTGCGAAAATTGATTGGAAAGCAAGTTGACAAGCTTTTCCCAGCGATCTTTCAGTTGTTGGTCTCTAGACATGAATTGGATTTAAGAATTACGATTTGGAAATTACGAATTGGGAATGCAAACCAAAATCGTGGGCAAAGATAAGAAGTTGCCTGCGGATTAGACAACCAATTCGTTTATATTTGTTCGGTTTTAAAGCGCAACAATGGAGTTGATTGATATTGTTTTATCTGTGGTTCTGGTCTTTGGAGTTTTCAAAGGATTTCGAAATGGTTTCTTCTTAGAATTAGCTTCTTTAATCTCCATCATGCTGGGGATTTATTTGGCGATCCGATTTTCATTTATCACTAAATCGTATTTAGAAAAAGAAGTTTCTTGGGATGCAAAGACCATACAAGTTGCGGCATTTGCGATTACTTTTATTATAGTCATCATTGTGGTTTCAAGTTTAGCAAAGGCATTTACCTCGATGGCTAATTTTGCTAGTCTTGGTTTTATGAATAATTTTTTGGGAGCATTTCTAGGGTTACTGCGCACCATTTTGGTCGTGAGTATTCTGCTTAATTTGTTGCAGAAAGTCAATTTTGAAAACTGTTTCCTTTCGAAAGAAACCAAAGAAAAGTCGACGCTTTATCCGATAGTTCAAGAAGTATCGAAAAACATGTATCCTTCAATTGCTGCTTGGTTTGAGGTATTTCAGTCAGATGAATTCCATTTAGAACACGACCAAAAAAAAGGCTAACTATTTGACAGACTTAACAGCGGAACTTTCAATCCAGCCTTCCGAGCCATCAGTCAATTCTATTTTCACCCAATTTTCAATCTTTTCGTGAAGATAAACTTTCGCACCTTCGTGCAGCAAAAACACATCTGAACTTGATGCTTTGGGTTCACTCTTTACTTGAGCTATTTCTGCAAAAACAATCGCTGGTCTTTCGTTTTCATCGTGTGATTTTTCAAATATTGCGGCCAATGCGCTTAATAGAATTAGAAAAACAAGCAGAAACATTCCAATAAAAAAGATTCTTTTAGACAGCGCATATTGCGAGAAGTAATAGCCGATAAAAAACAACAGGAAACATCCGGAAAGCGCAACGGTAATCCACGCCCAAG
>CANHEA010000016.1 GCA_947459635.1 Flavobacteriaceae bacterium
GAAGAAATGGAGCATTTTCAGATGGTGCATGACATTATCAAGAAACGAGGTTTAAAATTAGCACGTGAGCGCAAAGACGAATACGTGGGAGAACTAGCGCAATACATGAAAAAGAGCAATACGGGAAGCCGGGTTTCAGGTTTTGTCGAGCGGATGTTGTTTTCAGCGATGATCGAGGCAAGGAGTTGTGAGCGATTTAAAGTGCTCTCAGAGAATATTCAAGATGAAGAATTGTCTAAATTTTATCGCGAATTGATGGAAAGTGAGGCGGCTCATTATACTACTTTTATTGGCTATGCCCGCAAATACGGCGAAGGAATAGACGTAGAAAAACGCTGGCGTGAATGGTTGGAATTCGAAGCATCCGTCATCGTAAAATACGGCAAAAAACAAACCGTTCATGGCTAGCGAAATTTCAATTCGACAAGCCACCCCCGCTGATTTAAAAACCATTGCTGCCATTGCTCACCAAACCTGGCATGTGGCCTATAGTGCTATTTTAACCCATGAACAATTGGAGTATATGCTCGACTTGTTTTATTGCCATGAGGCTTTATCTCAAGATGTAACCCAAAAGAATCACCTTTATTTTTTGGCTTTTTTAGAAGGAAAAGCGGTTGGTTTTGCCGGCATTCAACACCAGTATTTGCAATACACTACTAAGATTCACAAGTTGTACATTTTACCCCAATACCAGCGACTAAACATTGGAAAGCAACTGCTCGATTTTGTGAGCCAACGTAGCAAAGAGGCTGGTGGAAATTCGTTGACTTTGAATGTAAACCGTTTCAATTCGGCCAAGTTGTTTTACGAAAAACAAGGTTTTACAGTGTTGAGATCAGAAGATATTTTGCTCGACTTTGGCTATGTGATGGAAGATTATGTGTTAATCAAAACACTATAAAAAAAGGAGGCAATTGCCTCCTTTTAATTTTTTATTCTATTCGTTTAATACGAACAACTACCGGTCACTGTTATCGTGTTTGAGTTGTTTAATAAATCATAAAAATTAATTGAAAAAGTCATACTTCTGGCTCCTGTTTTAGTAACCGTTCCAGAACTTGATACAAATGGTGTATTGTTTCCATCTGTGAATTGAGCAATCAAGGCCCCACAGTTTCCTATGTTTTCTTCATAATTTATAACTTGATATGTGCCTGAACTTGATGTAGGAATACCAACAACTATAGGAGTTTCTGTAATTGATCCACTCACATAAGTAATTCCAGTCTGATAGTAATCTGTACAATCACTTCCACCTATACCTGTTAACCCATGGGTAACAAAGCCTTGTCTTGTAATTCCATTGTAGGAGAATTGTCCCGTATTAATTCCTCCACCTCCACACATTTCTATGGTGCCTAAATTAAAAGTTTGATTTACAGATAAATTAGAAATAGGCATATCCGTTTGGTAGCCCTCTATAGTAATGTAAAGTGGTCGTTCAGATGGTACTCTTACTATAAACTCACCATTGTCATTTGAAAAAACAGTTGCGCCATCTCCTATGTTGTCACGTACCCTAATTTTTCGAACTTGACCAGAACCATTGCAAACTAAGCGTCCTTTAATAATGGCAGGCCTGCTAAAATCATCACAGTTCCAATCAGAGAAGTGTATAACTTGACCTACATAGAAACTACCTTGTTTAGTAGCGGTTCCTTGTTCTTTCCAAAGGCCCACGGTGGTGTCAAAGTACCATAGTTTTATACTAGATGGTGCAGTAGCTAGTTTTGATTGGGCTATGGGTTGCGCAAAACTAGCGGTACTTCCTGGTCTGAGGTTAAGTAAATTTCCCGAAGGATCATTTAGTTCGATAGAGTAATAGCCCAAGGTGCTTAAAATTCCATCTTGACCTGCCGAATTTTGTGCAGAAAAATCGCCTCCAGGCATAATGCTGCTAATTTCTTCATTGTCGTTATTTCGGAGTTTAAGGTATCCATACACTTCTCCATTGTAATTGTTTCCAGACTCGGTTCCAATAGTATTTGCTGATATGTCTACATAACCTCCATTGAAATTTAATTCATAACCTGAAGCAGAATTAAAAATAAATGGAGTCCCTTTGCTATCAAGCATAATTTGGACATTTTGATCCTCATCATCAACAGGAGTAACTCCTCGAAATCCTGCAAAAAAGCCTTGTTTTAGTGCTTTAACAACATAGCGATCTTTTCTTGGTAATCCACTTAAAACAAAAGATCCATCGCTGCTGCTAACTGCAGTAATATCATCTACTGAGATTTCTGCCCCACTGATTGGATTTTGATATTCATCAACAACTTTTCCGTTAATTGTAATGTTTGAAGATGGCCCGCTTGAATCCTTATCACCCTTATCGCAAGCAATTAGTAAAATACTTAATACTAGTATTAATACATAACTTAGTCTTTTTTTCATTTGATTTAATTTTTGAGTTAGTAAAATAAAATTAATATAATTTTTAATTTAAATCATTTATTTCGAGTTTATTATATCGAAATATTTATTTTAAATGGAATTTTACTTACAAAAGGAATGTATTTTAAGTCCTATTTGATTAACTAATCCTTCTAATTTAGTAGCTGCAAAAACCGCTTTATTTAGCTTAGTTTTGGATGGATTAATGCTGTAGTTTTCACTGCTATAAAAGTTAGCTTTTTGAGCCATTGCCACTTCAAATTCGGTGCGATGCATGTCACAATAATCAAATAATACACCTTGTAAATTGGTTTTCATGAAATCTACCGCAAGTAAACTGCAGTTAGTAAAATTCGCTGCATGTATTGGTAGCGTATAGAATTTTGAAAAATCCAAACGGCAATGGTCAAATTCAAACTCAAATAATAGCCGATCACACATGGCAAAATTTAGGTTTTTCAAGTTGCAGTTCACAAATTTCACCGATCGCAATGCCACGTGGTTTATTTGGGCTCCTTCAAATTGACAATAACGAAAAGACCAGGAAAGAAAGGTGACTCCCAAAAAATTACAGGCGCCAAAGTCACAGTCAATAAATGTACAATCTTCAAATTCGGTCAGGTTAAGTTCGTCACGAGTGAAGCATTTGTTGGCGATTGTTGATTGATAAATATAAGAAGTCAAGCTATTTTTTGGGTGGATTTACGAATTGAAAAGTACGTTAGTATTCCTTAAACCACAGCAGTTTAAAGTGAAATAATCACTTCGTCTCAAATTAAGTATATGCTTGATTTGTTTTACTCAGAAGCTGCGTTGACTGACAGCATAATCAACAAAGGTCATGATTTTAAACTTCTAAAATTCGAAGATGAGACAATAGGATTTGCTGCTTTTGAGCATAATTATCTCAATCAAAAAGTGACGCGATTGCATAAATTATATCTGCTTCCCAGTTCTCAAGGGAAAGGGCAGGGCAAGTTATTGTTAGAAGCGGTCGTTGAAAAGGCAAAAGAAAGTTTATCGCTTAACATTTCGCTAAACGTTAATAAATTTAATTCAGCAATTGATTTTTACAAGAAACTTGGATTTGAAATTGTTGGTGAAGAAAAATTACCCATCGGCAACGATTTTTTTATGGATGACTACAAAATGGAGTTGCAACTAAAGTAACTACTTGACAACAATATGTCCCCAATTTTCTCCGGAAATAATTCGATTAAGATGCGTGTGACTAATGCCAAATTGTTTGGCAATTAGACTTTTGCGTGTACTTCCTTTAGGGTTCAACAACATTTTCTTGATGCGAATAACAGTGGTTACGCTTAGTTTTCGACCATCAGATTTGATGTTGTGTTCTAGTAAATCCTGCTTAGCTCTAATAACTTTTGGACTGCGTTTGTAGTGCGCTAGTTTTTCATCATAATTGACCCAACGTAGATTCTTAAAATCGTCATTATCGCGAACATAATCGAGATGTATGACATACTGTTGGTCTTCCGAAGTTTTTGGAATAAAGTACTTAGCTACTAATTTGTAAACAAATTTCACTCGGTTTTTGATCTCATCGCCGTTTCTTTCTTTGTGTCTAAAAACAACGTAACCGTCAGATCTGCCTCCTTTTACGATGTTTCCGTCTTCAAGTTTGTCAACAAAACTAGCTATTCTTCCTTTGTTCGAGATCGCGTAGCGCTTTTTGAGTAAAGTTTCAAAGTCAATTTCTTTGAAAACTTCATTGGGATAAATTCGAATCATTTTTTATTCTTAAAACAAATAAATAAAATAATGTGGTATATTATTTTGCATATTGGCTTAGGTGTGGTATTTAAGTAATTTGCAATAATTTCTTGGGCCAAATATATATTTTTTTAGTAAATGTATTGTCATTATGATATAAATGTTAAGTTAAAATTAATTGAATGCTAATTGTTGGTCGATTTCTCTCGGTTTATTCGTAAATTTGAGAGGAATAATTGTCCCATTTGAATCATCTAATTATGCGAAGTTTATTAATTCTATTAAGCACTATTTTGATTTCCTGCTCTCCTAAAAAATCAAATGAACTTCAAGTAAAGAAAAATGACATTACAGAAAGTGTTTATGCATCCGGCATCGTCAAGTCGATTGGGCAATACACCGTTTTTTCGACTGTAAATGGAATTCTTCAAAGCACAAAAGTAACCGTAGGTCAACAAATTAGCAGCAATCAAGTACTTTTTGAACTAGATTCCGACAAAGCAAAACTCAACGAAGCAAATTCAAAATTAGTCTACGATTTAAGCCAGAACAGCAGTCGATATATTCAAGACAAAATAGCTGAAATGGAGTTAAGAGTGCAATCTGCAAAAGACAAGCTCGCCCTCGACGAGTCCATCTACAATCGCAATAAGCGGATCAAAGAATTCCAAGTGATTTCAGAAATCGATTTTGAGCGCGTTGAATTGGCGTATAAGAGTTCGAAAGTTGCGTACGAATCGGCAAAAAAGCAACTAAGTCAATTGAAAGCGCAATTGAATAATGAACAAATACGAAATGCCAACACCTTACAAATCAGTAAAGAAGCATTGGGAGATTTTGAAATTAGAAGCGCCTTTTCTGGAAAACTTTTTGACATTTTGGTAAAAGACGGTAGTCTAATAACAACACAGACACCGCTTGCTATCGTTGGAGAAATGGACTCTTTTTTACTTGAATTAGATGTCGATGAAAATGACATGGTTCGAGTGGCAATCGGGCAAAAGGTAATGGTGACTTTAGACAGTTACAGAAATCAGGTATTCGAAGCTGTTGTAGATAAGATTTATCCCATTATGGACGAGCGTTCCAGAACTTTCAAAATTGAAGCGCACTTTGTCAAAATTCCACCCAAACTTTATCCCAATCTAACTGCTGAAGCGAATATCATTATTCAAACGAAAAGAAATACAATCACAATTCCAAAAAGTTATTTATTGCCTGGAGACTCGGTCTTGATTGATACGGACAAAAAACAGAAAGTAACCGTTGGCTTAAGCGACTATCAAAAGGTTGAAGTTTTGCAAGGATTGCAAAGTGGAACAACAATTTATCAACCTGAATAATGAACTTCAACCTCATCTTAAATATTGCTTTTCACTTGCTTCGGGCGAGGCTCAAACAAACAATCGTCGCCGCAGTTGGTGTGACATTCGGAATTGCTATGTTTATTTCCTTAGTGAGTTTTATGAATGGCTTGAATGACTTGTTAGACGGCTTGATGCTCAACAGAACGCCACATATTCGGTTGTATAATGAAATCAAACCTTCGAAAGACCAAGCGGTGAATATTTCAGATCAATTCAAAAACAACGAGAATTTTATTAGTTCTATCAAACCGAAAGACCGCGGAAAATCGATCTACAATTGTAAAGCTATTTTAAAGGTACTAAAAGAAGACAAGCGTGTCATTGATGTCGCTCCGAAAATCATGACGCCAGTGTTCTTCAACTCGGGAACCATCGAAATATCTGGAATCATTAACGGTATTGATGTCACTGCAGAGGAAAAATTGTTTGCGTTTAGCGATTATATTATCGACGGAAATATGGCGGACTTAGAGAGAAATAATAGCATCATTATCGGCAAAGGCTTGGCAGATAAGATGCTGAAAGTCAAAGGAGATGTCATTAAAATTACCACTTCAAAAGGAAACTTAGCCTCGCTAAAAATTGTCGGAATTTCTCAAATCGGAATCTCAGAAATAGATGATGTTTCCTCGTATACGTCACTTGATACAGCGCAAAAACTATTAGGTGAACCCACAAACTATATTACCGACATCCAAATTAAATTGTACGACATGGGAACCGCTCCCCTTGTTGCCAAAGAAATGCGAGCCACTTTTAATGTAGATGCCATCGATTATCAAACCGCCAATTCGCAATTTGAAACAGGTAGTTCGGTGCGAAGTATTATCTCGTATGCTGTTGGAATTGTACTATTGATTGTAGCTGGATTTGGCATCTACAACATACTAAACATGATGATTTATGAGAAAATGGATAGCATCGCCATTCTAAAAGCAACCGGATTTTCTGGAAGCGATGTAAAATGGATTTTTGTGAGTTTGTCGTTGATTATTGGATTAGTAGGAGGTGTTTTTGGACTTTTATTCGGCTATATCTTCACCTCAATCATTGACGTGATTCCTTTTGAAACCGCTGCCTTGCCGACGATAAAGACTTATCCAATCAATTATAATCCGATGTTTTACGTCATTGGAATTTCGTTTGCGCTTTTCACGACCGCCATTGCTGGACTATTTCCTGCTTTGAAAGCGAGTAAGATCGATCCAGTTGAAATCATTAGAGGAAAGTAATATGAACAACGATCAAGTAATTGCCACCAAAGGTTTGACCAAGTACTTCTACGACCCGATAAAATTTCAGGTCTTGAAGCAAATCAATTTGACTATCAATCATGGCGAATTCGTTTCGATTGTTGGAAAATCCGGCTGCGGGAAATCGACTTTGTTGTACTTGCTTTCAACCATGGATACCGATTATGAAGGAGAAATTTATATTCACAACCAATTAGTTACCGGTCAAACAGATGTTGAATTGGCCAAAGTTCGAAATGAAAAAATCGGGTTTGTTTTCCAATTTCACTATCTCTTATCGGAGTATAGTGTCTTAAAAAATGTAATGCTTCCAGGTCTAAAATTGGCAAGACTATCAGCCAAAGAAATAGAACACCGAGCGATGGAACATCTACGAACCCTCGATATGCAAGATCAAGCACTCAAAATGCCCAATCAATTGAGTGGTGGACAAAAGCAAAGAGTGGCCATTGCACGCGCGCTAATTAATGATCCGTTGATTATTATGGGAGATGAGCCAACCGGAAATCTAGACAAGAAAAACAGTGATTTGGTTTTTGATATTTTCAATAAATTGGCGGAAGAAAAAGATCAAACCTTGCTGATTGTGACCCATGACAACGACTTTGCAAAGCGAACCCATCGCATCATTACGATGGAAGACGGTGCCATTATTTAATGATCAAATCGTGCTTGAACAATAATCCTTTGACTTCAGGAAATGAAAAAACTGTTTTCTTTATTTTTGTTTTTTCCGGATCGATGGTGTAATTATAGCTGGTTCTAAAATCTGCTTTATTGGCGATGGCTTTATTAAATTCGCTTCGATATAAATCGCATTGGTCAAAAATAACTTCTGATAAGTCTGTATTCATAAAATCAACGGCAATCAAACTACAGTTGGTAAAGGCAGTTCCTTTGATTTTTAAGGTATAAAACTTCGAGAAGTCTAAAATACAATCTGTGAAGGCAATATCAAATATAAGTTTATCGCACATCGAAAAGTTGACTTCTTTGATTTGACAATGTTCAAAATTGACTGTCCGTAAAGCAACATGATTGATTTTCGCGCCATCAAAATTGCACTGGTAAAACCGGCAATCGATAAAGGTGACGCCTATGAAGTTCACCATCCTAAAATCGCAATTAGAGAAAACGCAACGCTCAAACTCCTTTAAGTTCAGTTCATCGGAAGTGTAAGTGATACCGTCAAATTCGATATCTAGAAAGTAGTTAGTCATTGCGATAAAGTAACGATTTTGAAACCGTTTAAAAAAGAAAAAAGCTCCCAATCGTTTAGGAGCTTTACATTCTTGTGACCTCGACTGGATTCAAACCAGTAACCTCTTGAGCCGTAATCAAGTGCGCTATTCAGTTGCGCCACGAGGCCTTTTTTGTGGGTGCAAATATAAGTATATTTGACGATTATGCAAATGAATTTTGAAATTAAAAACTGTTTTTTTTAAATCTTTGACTCCTTAGATTTTAAAGCGCGAATTGTTACAAAATAACGCCATCCAATAAGCGCCATTTGCCATTTCTTCGCTTTGGTCATATCTAGTCTTCGTTTCGTAAAACTTGGGAGAAGTAGCTTGTTCAGCCATGCTAATAGTCTAAACATGTATCATATAATTTGAATCAAATATAAAAAAAGGCCGTCGTAATAACAGCCTTTCATTTGTAATCCTCTATTTCTTCTTATTTTCCGCTCGCATTTTATCAAGTTCCGCTCGGGATTTTTCAATTTCTATCCGCGCTTGTCGCAGTTCTTCTTTTGCTGCTTCCATTTCTTTCTTGGCAGCTTCTAGCTCTGGTTTGGCGCTTTCCATTTCTTGACGTGCTCTCATCATTTCAGGCTTGATGCGTTTGATTTCTATTCGTGCTTTCTCCATGTCAGGTCGTGCTTTTTCGATAGAAATTCTTGCTTCACGAAGGGCTTTCTTCTTAATTTTTCCTAGTTCTTTTAAGTCGATGTCATTCTGAAATTCATCAAGACTAAACAATGAACTATTTATCATTGGCTCTAGTTCCGCAATGATTTTGTCAGAATCTAGATCAAGTATTTCACCATTAACGACAACCTGAATTTTGCTTTTTGGATTTTCGCCTTTTTTGATAATTACGCGTTTCTCCATTTTTCCTGGTTTTGGAGGCATAGGCGCCCCTGGTGCTTCAGCTGCTTCGGGAGATTCTGGAGTCTCAACTGCTTCGGGAGCTTCAGGTGCTTCTGGGAGTTCCGCTATCTCAGTTGCTTCGTTAGCGTCATCATCGTTGATAATGAACTTATAGGCGTAGCCTTCCCGCTGGTCATTTCCTGTCGCAAAACCAATGGCGCCGTCATCATTTTTGTAGAAACGTATTGGTTTTATGGGTTCATCACCGCGAAATTGTGTGATTCCTTTTGAACCTTTAGCGTCGTCATATTCAACTTTAATCGCAACAATCTCGCCAGCCGAATTTCTTTTGATTTTTGAACATTTTAGTTTGATGTTGTGTTCTCTCTTTAGTTGTTCTGCATCTTTCTTTATCTGCGCGTCAGTCGCGTCTTTATTAATTTCAACAACAACAGTTTCCTGATCAACAACTTGTTCTTTCGAATTTCCTTCTTTTCTTTCTTGCGCAATTACTTGAACTTGAAAATAAAATAGGAAGGCCAATAACGCTGGAACCATCACAAAGTACTTCCAGTAGTTTGATTTTTTTGATTGATTTTTGTTTAACATAACGATTCGTTTTTTGATTAATGATTGATAAAATGGATTAGTAATAGCCACACAATTGTGCTGTGTAGTAACTTTTAACAAAGTAATTTGATATGATTTTTTGTCTTCTAAAGTCTTTAAAGCCTCTGTATCTGCTATAAATTCAAGGTTTTGCATCATCGATTTTTTATACAACCAAATAAATGGATTGTACCAAAACACAATACAGAACAGCCTTGAAATGAGCACATCTATAGAATGTCTTTGTTCACAATGTACACGCTCGTGCGCCAAAATATGATTCAACTCCGTTTCGCTAAACAACTCCGAATTATAGACAATATAATTGAAGTAGGAGAAAGGCGCCACTTTTTCGTTGACGTCAATCAACTTATAATCCTGGATTTGCTGAATATTTCTTCCCTTCAACAAGGCTCGCAAATGCTTAAAATCGAAAACCAATTGAAACAAAAACACCAACAACCCCAAGCCATAAATGCAACCGAAAACCAAATACCAATTAATTTCAATACTTGCAGCTTGCGTTGGAATGGTATTCGATAACGCAGTCCATTGCGTGACAGTAGGAGATGGCGCAACCCAAATCACTTTTTCAAAAGTTACCAACGGCAATACCACCGACGTCAATAATCCCAAAAGCAAAAACCATCGGTTGCCACGAAAGAAGGTTTCTTTTCGCAATAACAAGGTATACGCTAAGAAAAATGCGGCAATTAGACCGCTAGACTTTACGATATATTCAAGTAAATTTTCCATGACTTTACGGGTTTTTGTTTTCAATCATTGCCAAAATCTCCCGTAATTCCTCGGCTGAAATTTTCTCTTCTTTGGCAAATTGTGAAACCATATTCTTATAGGAACTATTAAAATAAGTATCAATCGCCGAACTCATAAAATTCTTGCGATAGTCTTCTTTCTCCACGATCGGGTAGTACTGATGCGTATTGCCGTATGCATGATGGGCCACAAATCCCTTGTCCTCCAAATTTCTAATAATCGTCGATAGCGTATTATAGTGTGGCTGCTCGTCTGTAATTTCCGCCATCACATCTTTTACGAAAGCCTTTTCCAACTTCCATAAGATGTGCATGATTTCTTCTTCTTTATTCGTGAGTTTTTGCATAGCAAGTTTTCTTTAAGATTATTTATTTGGGCGTTACCACAAGGGCCGGGCTATCCACTGCAATCTTTTGTGTCGAACGCCGCCACAAAAGGATTTCTGTTGCTATCCCTAACGCGCCATAGCGGTCATATCTAACGCAATCCAAACGTACAACTATATTTTTAGTTACACAACTACAAAAATAGTTATTTAACTAAATTTTAGGAGTTGCCAATGTAGCAATCTAGCTAAAGAACGCACTGCGAAAGGGGGAAGGGTTGAAGTTAATCAGAATTTAGTCTAAAAGTTTTTGATTCAAAATCACTAATCGTGATCTGGCTTTAGATTAGCAAACGCAAAGTTGCGCGATTTTTTAGGATACAAGTTATAGGATTTGTCACTCGGATTGACAATCACAGTTTTAATGGTGATTTCATCTCCAAGGATAAAACCTTTCAAAACCATTTGATAGTCTAGCAGATATTCACCGCAAAAATAATTGCCATTTTCATCTTTTTCTATAAACCCGGTGTAAATTCCTTTCGACATTGTATTTTTGTTTATCGTTGCTGCAAAACTAAGCAATTCATGAATACTAAAACCTACAATCGATTCAATTTTCATCGCCACACTTTCTGCGTTTTTGCGGAAGTCGCAATGCAATCGATAGAAGGCAAGAAAGTAGATTACAAAAGCAAATCAGGCAGCAGCTACTTCTTTACTGAAGATGGCGTTTATCGACTGTCCAATCATTGGGGACGAGCAGCCAATTGCAAATGGCGTTTACAATCGACCATTGCAAATTCGTCCAGAACCAAACTTGGTTTCGCCAACTGGAACGCATTTCATCCGGATAACGAAACGGAAAAATTGTACTTCGTTACCATTGATTTTGAAAATCAAATCGTAAACTATCAACATAAATGCAGTCCGGAATACCAAGAAAAATTCGTCTTACGAACCGCATCAGAAACAACAAAAGTCATCAAAAGTATCCGAGAATTATTCTCCAACGACGCCTGGGCAAAACATTTTGACAACACCGAAATAGAAATGCTACGTAAATCAATCATAGAAAAATTGATCACAACTAATCAATCTTTGATCGAAATAAAAAGAAACCTTCGCGAAAACCTATAACATTTGTTCTTTTCGAACTAAATTCTTCAACCAAATACAACAGCTCATCGACAGGAGTCCAAGTAGCGCCATAAACAGCCAGTTCATTTGATAACCGACATGACTGATGATTTCCATTCCAGTTTTTGAACTCGCAATATGCGCCAAACTGAAACTCATCGTAAACAACGCCATATAGCGTCCTTCGTGGCCTTTTGGCGCTCGACTTAAGGCAAAGGAATTGGAGAAAGGAAAAATAAACATCTCCCCAAAAGTGATAAAGAGAATACTGACAATCAAAATTCCAGCATACTGATTATAAAGCAAAACAAAGAAACTCATCGACATCATCAACGAGCCCCAAAGAATAATCTGCAATTTCGGAATCTGTTTTCGTTCAAAAATAGACACAATCGGCATTTCTAGGAAGAAGATGATTAAGCCATTAAGCGTCATTAATAATCCAGTTTGAAACTCCGTCAAGCCATATTGCTCATGATGATAGAGCGGTAAAGTCGTAAACAATTGGAAGAAAATCATCGCCGTTGCAAAGCAAATAAACAAGAATATCCAAAAGATTTTGTCTGTGAAAACAGATTTAACCGGCACTTTCTCGAATGGTAAGCCATGCTCATCAACAGGTTTTTTCTTTTCTTTTACTAAAAAGGCAAATGTCAAAATCGAGATAATACAGGTGGCACCATCAACCCAAAATAAACCTTGATAACCAATCCCCATAATGATTAATCCGCCCAAGGCTGGTCCCGCAGCAAATCCTAAGTTGACGGCCAATCGAACCAATGTAAGGGCTCTCGTGCGATTTTCAGGTTTGGCATAAACACCAAGGGACACAAACATCGCAGGACGGAACATATCAGCAATCGACATAATGACAAACATCGCCGCGCACAATCCCCAAAATGATTTTATAAATTGCAAGCCAAAAAACAATAGACCGCTCGTAAATAGACTGAAAATCATGATTTTATAAAATCCGATTTTATCCGACAATTTGCCGCCAAGCCACGAACCGAGCATCGATCCCAATCCAAAGCAAACCATAATCCAGCCCACTTCCGAATAAGAAAAATGCAAATCTTCTTTCAAATATTTTGACAAAAAAGGAAAAACCATGGTACCCGCTCGATTCACAAAAGTGATGATGGCCAAAATCCACACTTCGCGTCGAAATCCCTTAAAATTGTCGATATATTTTTGAAAGGCGGTCTTAATCATAGCTTTAGCAGAATGTCGCAAAGGTAAATACTTTGTTCGTTGTGGCTTTGCAACTTTTAGCCTAATTTTGAAAAAAATCCAAAAGAAGATGTCCTACATCAATTTGCATACGCATCAATTTACCGACCGTCATGATATCTTGGAGATTGTCAATCAATATCCACGTGAATTTGATGCTACGATTCCACATTATTCTATCGGAATTCATCCTTGGTATATTGTAGAAGACCGAATTGACGAAGATCTGGCTATTATTGAAAGCAAACTGACCTTAGAGAATTGTCTGGCTGTGGGCGAATGTGGATTAGACAAACGAATTGAAGTGCCGTTTGAGCTACAAATTAATGTTTTCGAGAAGCAATTACTTTTGGCGGAAGCCAACAAAAAGCCCGTCATTATTCATTGCGTGGCGGCTTTTCAAGAAGTAATTGACATCAAAAAACGATTGAAAATTTCCATTCCGATGATCATTCATGGATTCTCTAAAAACCTAGAAACAGCGCAGCAATTACTAAATAATGGATTGTATCTTTCTTTCGGAAAATATTTGCTGAGAAATCCAGAATTGGAATCGGTTTTCAAAAATATTCCAGACGACCGTTTTTTCCTCGAAACAGATACTATTGAAGAAGGAATTCGCGAAGTATATCAATTAGCAGCACAATATAAAAACATTGACGTTGAAACTTTACAGGCGCAAGTCAGCCAAAATTTCCATCAAGTATTTTCTCATTAGTCAAGAGTTTCAAAAACTTACAAATCCAAATCAAACAATTCAAATATCAAAAATCTAATATAATCATGGCAGAATGGACAGAAAGAGCCGAACTTTTATTTAAAAAAGAAGGTTTAGAAAAATTGAAAAATTCGAATGTATTAATTGTTGGCGTCGGCGGTGTCGGAAGCTTCGCCGCTGAATTTATAGCTCGAGCTGGCGTTGGTAAAATGACGATTGTAGATGGAGATGTTGTTGATATTACCAACATCAACAGACAATTGCCAGCTTTACATTCTACCGTTGGAATGCCCAAAATAGATGTCGTTGGCGATCGATTGATGGATATCAATCCGGAGCTGCAATTAACTAAAGTGAAAGAATTTTTGTCGCCAGAACGTGCTTTTGAAATCGTGACCGAAGAGTATGATTACGTGCTGGATTGTATTGATAGTTTGACACCCAAACTCAATTTGATCATGGCGGCCAAACGAAAAAGAGTCAAAATTATCAGTAGCATGGGAGCGGGAGGTAAGATGGACGCCTCGAAAGTAAAAGTCGCTGACATTAATAATACAGTCAATTGTTTCCTGGCCAAAGCGATGAAAAAGAAATTACGTGCGGTAAAAATTGATAAACTGAAAGTGGTTTTTTCTTCTGAAATTCAAGATGAAAGTAGTTTAAAAACAACAGACGGAAGTAATTATAAAAAATCATTTTACGGAACAAACAGTTATATGCCTGGACTTTTTGGCTTGCATGCCGCGGAAGCAGTGATCAGGCATTTATTGAAATCTGAACAAAACTAAAATGATACAAACGGTTATTTTTGATATGGATGGTGTCATAGTCGATACCGAACCGGTGCATCATTACGCGTATTTGCAACATTTCAAAGCATTAAATATTGACGTTTCTCCCGAGCTCTATGCTTCATTTACGGGAAATTCGACGAAGAATATCTACGAAAAATTAAAAGCGCAATTCCATCTTTCTGAAGACGTTCAAGAGTTAGTCGAAACCAAACGATTGCTTTTTAATGACGCCTTTGATAGCAAGGAAGATTTGTATTTATTAGATGGAGTTTTGAATTTAATTCAGGATTTGCACAACAACGGAATGCAGTTGGTTTTGGGTTCTTCTTCCGCCAAAGTCACAATCGATAGGATTTTTACGCGCTTCGATTTACATCAGTATTTTTCTCATATCGTTTCTGGAGAAGATTTTCCGCAATCCAAACCACATCCTGCGATTTTTCAGTATGCAGCTCAAATTTCCAACACTGATGTAAGGAATTGCATTGTCATTGAAGACAGCACCAATGGGGTTTTAGCCGCGAATGCAGCTGGAATTTATTGTGTTGGGTACGATAGCGTCAATTCAAAAATGCAAGATTATTCGACGGCCGATAAGGTTATTAGCCACTTTAGTGAATTGAATTTTGATTTGATTAGGAATATTGTTGGGTGATTTTGTCTATCCAACTGCGTCTTTGAAAACCCGCAAACATCGTTCTCTCGCAAATTTATGATCTACTATTGGTGCAGGATAAGTAAGTTCGTTGAGTTCTGGAATCCATTTTTTGATATAGATCAAATCCTTATCAAATTTCTTTATTTGTTCGGTTGGATTGAAAATTCGAAAGTAGGGCGCTGCATCCACACCAGAACCTGCCGCCCATTGCCAATTCCCGACATTGCTTGCTTGTTCATAATCGAGTAGTTTTTGCGCAAAGTAAGTTTCACCCCAACGCCAATCGATAAGCAGATGTTTGCAAAGAAAACTCGCGACAATCATTCGAACGCGATTGTGCATATGTCCAGTAGCGTTGAGTTCACGCATACCAGCATCCACAAAAGGATATCCGGTTTTTCCTTCGCACCATTTTTGAAATTCTACCTCATTATTATTCCACTGAATGCCATCGTATTTTGCACGAAAACTCTTGGTTGAAGTATGAGGATAATGCCATAGAATTTGCATAAAGAACTCCCGCCAAATCAGTTCATTGAGGAAGGTTTTATTTTTTTCTTGAATCGCTTTCGAAAGGATTTTTCTAATACTGACGGCGCCAAACCTGAGATAAGCACCAAGATAGGAAGTTTTATTTAGTGCCGGAAAGTTGCGAGTCGCTTCGTAGTTTTGAATTAGATTTTCTGAAATGTCGAATGGAGTTACTTTAATTGATGACCGCTTAAATCCGATGTCAGACAAACTTAAGAATGGGTATTTATGTAAGGCAATTTGACTTAAGAAATTTTCGGAATCGTAAGATTGCAAAGCGATTTTTTTGAAATTGTCTTTCCATTTTCGCGAGAACGGTGTAAAGACAACATAAGGCAGTCCATTGTCTTTGGTGACTTCATTCTTTTCAAAAATCACTTGGTCTTTGAAGCTTTTAAATTCGATGTTATTAGATTGCAACAGTTCGTAGATGGCTTTATCACGATGCCTTGCGTAAGGCTCATAATCTCGATTTGCGTAAAGATTTTTTACTTTGTTTTCGGCAATTAATTTTGTGATAATGTCAATGGGTTCACCATAGAAAATGGCTAGAGATTTTCCGTTTTTTTGAAGCGATTCATTAATTTGAGAAAGTAAATCATGAATAAAAGTTACCCGAGCATCATCTTTTGCCAATTGATTCAAAATGAAAGCATCGAAAATAAATATTGGCAAGACAGTTTCATCGCTTTTAAGGGCTTCGAATAAGCCTTTGTTATCTTCTAAGCGTAAATCGCGGCGAAACCAGAATAAATTCATATAGAAGTTTGATGCTGAAATAATTAATTGACTAACAAAGTACTCATTCCGCCATCAACATGTAGGATTTGACCGGTCATCCAGGAAGACTTCTCACTTAGTAAAAAGCACGCCATTTCGGCCAAATCTTCGGGTTGACCAAACCTTTTTAACGGATGTCTTTCGGCTGACTTTTCTTGCTTCACTTCATTGTTTAAAAATTTATCTGCCAAAGGCGTGTTGGTTAGTGACGGCGCAATTACGTTGACGCGAATTTTAGGAGCATATTCCGCCGCGAAGGCCTTCGCAAATCCTTCTACTGCAGCTTTGGCCGCCGCTACACTGGTGTGAAATGGCATTCCCATGGAGGCGGCAACAGAGCTAAAAAGTACAACGCTGGATTGATTTGACGCCGTCAATTGTGGCAAAATAGTCTGCACGACTTTAACCATATCAATAAAATTAATTTGAAGATCGCTTTCGAAAGTTTCAATTTTCAATCCTTTAAAAGGACGTAAATTAATACTGCCAGGGCAATATACTAAACCATCTATGACGCTAGGTAATTTGGCAATATCTAGTGTATCTGTCCCAGCATCGAAATTAATATGGGTTACATTCAAATCTTTTAGACCTTCCGAAGTCCGAGAGGCAACGTAGACATAATAAGTATCTTGAAGTTGTTTTGCGATGGCAAGACCAATACCGTACGATCCGCCGATGAGTAGTATGTTTTTCATTTTATTTAAATTCCCCAAAGAGTTCGATCAGTTTTTTTCGTCGGTATTCAAAAATTTCATCCAATTTCGGTTTGACTATGAAAGGATGAATCAATTGCCCGAGCCAGCCCATTGGAATTTTGTAATCGATAATATCTTCCATTTCTACACCACCGGGAATTTCTTTGAGAAAATGTTTATGATGCCAAAGCGAGTAAGGCCCGAATCGCTGTTCATCCACAAAATATTTTTTGTCTTGAACGTGCGTTATTTCGGTTACCCATTTGGTTTTTATTCCCATTACGGGAGTTACAATATATTGTATGATTTGACCGGGAAACATGGGTCTGTCTGCACCTGATTCGATTATAAATCCCATATATTCTGGTGTAATGATTTTTAAATTTTTTGGATTGGATAGAAAATCCCATGCATCGTCTAAGGAAATTGGAAGATTTTGGGTGCTTTTCTTGGTGTAAATTTTCATTTAATATATTTGCTAATATTGTTTAACAAATGTATTAAAAAAGTAAACAAAATGAATTGGAAATTATACATTAATTAACATTATTAAATTGATGAATTGTTACTTTTGAAAAAACATAAAAACTTAACGACATGAAAAAAATTATTTTAGCCTTTGTAATGGTCTTGGCATCATCACAAATTGAAGCACAAGTAAAGACACCAGCACCGAGTCCAAAATGTACTTTAGAGCAAAAAGTAGGATTAACCGACGTTACGATTGAATATTCTCGTCCGAGTATGAAAGGTCGAACTGTATTCGGCGATTTGGTACCTTACGGAAAATTATGGAGAACAGGAGCCAACCAAAATACCATGATTACGTTTTCTGATGATGTTGTCATTAATGGTCAAACCTTGAAAAAAGGAAAGTATGCTATTTATACAACACCAAAAGTAGATATGTGGGAAGTTGTTTTCTACTCAGATTCTGATAATTGGGGAACACCAGAAAATTGGAATGAAAAAAATGTAGCTTTGAGTACCAATGTAGACACCAAGATTCTCAATACTCCTGTGGAAACTTTTACGATTGGCATCAATAACGTCGATAATAATTTTGCACATTTGGAATTTTCTTGGGAGAAAACGTATGTTGCATTGAAATTTGAAGTTCCGACTCAAAAAACAGCTTTGGCAAGTATTGAGAAAGCGCTTGCAGGACCAACAGCAGGTGATTATTTTTCTTCAGCACAGTATTTCTACCAGTCAAATGGTGATTTGAATAAAGCACTAGAATACGTTAACAAAGCGTTAGATTTGAACAAAGAAAAACCATTTTGGTACAGCCGCCAGAAATCATTAATTCAAGCAAAATTGGGCGATAAAAAAGGAGCCATTGAAACTGCTAAAGTCTCATTAGAAGCTGCAAAGACAGCTAAAAATGACGATTATGTGAAAATGAATAATGACAGTATTGCTGAGTGGAGTAAGAAGTAAAATTGCTAAATGAAAACAAGAAAAACGTCTCATTAATTGAGACGTTTTTTTTATGCTTCAATGGGCCGTTTATTTCCTAACGCGTATTGCAAAATAGAAGACAAAATGATGGTGAGCATGGCGCCAATAAAGTTGAGCCAAAGGAAACTCACGACATCTAAATAGAAGATATAGAATATGGTCAATTGACTGATCACCGCACCTATAAAGATGGCTTGCGCCTTCACAAATTTGATATAAAAACCCACTAAGAAAATTCCCAAAACAGTACCATAAAAGATAGAACCTACAATGTTTACAAGTTGAATTAGATTCTCAAATAATGTTCCCACGCAGGCAAAAAGGATGGCGATGATACCCCATAACAAGGTAAAAAACTGTGTTGCATTGACAAAATGTTTTTCAGATTTTCCTTCTCGTACATTTCTTTTATAAATATCGATGGCGGTCGTTGATGCCAAGGCATTTAGTCCCGAAGCAGTTGATGACATGGCAGCAGAAAGAATTACCGCCAATAACAATCCGATAAGGCCTTTCGGTAAATAATTTAAAATAAAATGTATAAAAACATAATCTTTATCATTCGTTTCTGCTTTCGGATCCGCTTTAGAAATTACTTCTCGCGCTTGATCTCGAAGGTCATTTTCTTTATTTGAAATGGCAACCAATTCTTTCCTCAAGATAGGATTATCATAGTTTTGATTGAGGTGATCCATGTAGATCAAGTTGATTTCTTTCTTTTCCTCAGAAAGTTTGACCAATTTATTTTCTAAAGTGTGATATTCCTCTTTATACTTTGAACTTTCAATCAACGTTTTGTTGTTTGGATTAAAATTGAGCGGTACAGGATTGAATTGAAAAAACACAAAAACCATCACACCAATTAGTAAAATGAAAAACTGCATTGGTACCTTTAGAAACCCATTCATAATCAGTCCCATTTGACTTTCCTTAATTGATTTTCCAGATAAATAGCGTCCTACTTGCGATTGGTCGGTCCCGAAATAGGAGAGAGCCAAGAAAAAACCACCTGTAATTCCGCTCCAAAAAGTATAACGCGTTTCTGGGTCGATAGAAAAATCAACGATGTCCATTTTGTGATTGGCGCCAGCAATGTGTAGCGCGTTGCTAAAAGTCATGTCGTTTGGAAGCAAGTGCAAAATCAAGAAGAAGGTGATGAACATGCCAGTCATAATGACGAACATTTGTTGCTTTTGTGTCACGTTAACCGCTTTAGTCCCGCCGGCGAAAGTGTAGATGATTACTAAAACTCCAATGATAATATTCATCAAGGTTAGATTCCATCCAAGCAAAGCCGACAATATAATCGCGGGTGCATAAATGGTCAGTCCTGTTCCTAGTCCACGTTGGATTAAGAATAAAATGGCTGCCAGTGAACGCGTTTTCAAATCAAATCGCTGTTCCAAATATTCATAGGCTGTAAAGACTTTTAGTCGGTGGTAAATTGGTATAAATGTAACGCATATGACCACCATCGCAATCGGCAGTCCAAAGTAGAATTGCACGAATCCCATTCCATCATGATAGGCTTGTCCTGGTGTCGAAAGAAAAGTAATTGCACTGGCTTGTGTTGCCATTACGGAAAGTCCAACAACGTACCAAGGCGTTTCGTTGTTGCCCAGGATATAATCTTCTACATTCTTGCTTCCTTTGGTTTTCCATACACCATAGAAGACGATAAAAAGTAGCGTTACTGAAAGTACAATCCAATCTAACTGCTGCATATTAGGAGAAAATAATCATGATTAGACAGAAAATCAGTATATAAAAGAGATTGGCGATGAGTACCCATGAGTAACTTCTTTTCCAGATGTTCAGTTTTTCGTGCTCCATAATTTTTAGTTCTTTGGTAATGAAATCATATTAGCCATCAATCGATACGCGCCTGAAACACCTTCAGGTAGTTCTCTAAAAAAGCTTAATCCTGTATAAATGTAATTCCCTTTCCCGTATTTAGCGACTATAATTGCTCCCTTCTTCGGTGTTTCGCCTTTGTCATTAGCAGCAATAATTGGTGTAAACGCTGGGTCCCATTCGTTTGGATAATACAAACCTTGTTCTTGTTTCCAACCATTAAAATCTTCTGAAGTGATGGTATTTGGTGTATTGAGCATTGGATGTTTTGGTTCCAAGAATGTTACGATGGCATTTTCATCAGTGACGCGATCTCTGGATACTTTCAACGAATAGGGTGCAATAGTCGTCGTAACAAAATCATCTAAGGTGTTGTATTGCACAATCATATTGTGACCTTCTTTTACAAAATCGAATAATATATTTTGTTTGAAAGCCAAGCCTTGAATGGTATTGTAGGCTCGAATTCCGGTCATTACCACGTTAAAATTCTTGAGTTTTTCAACGGTAATTTCTTCAGGTTTCAATACGGTAACTGCGTAGCCCATTTGTGTTAAACACTTTGGAACTTCATCTCCCGCTCCCATAATATAAGCGACTTTTTCCTTGTTCGTCTTGATATCAAGTTTGATACATCTTGCCTCCGAAGTTTTTAGGACTTGTTGCTTGCAAATATGCTCGTAATTGATAGAAAATTGTTCTTTATCAAAACGCTTTACATCAACAGTTGCGATGCATTTGGCAACAACTTCAGACGCATTTTTGGGTGGAAAAATCTGAAACGATACCGTTTGTTCTTCCCCTTTTTTGCTCAAATTAAACGGAATTGATTGCGGCAGCACTTTCCAGTTTTCGGGAATTTCTAATTGAACTGCACCTTGAATGTTGTCTTTTCCTGCTCTTACTTTTACGTCGACTATCTTAGTGCTATTATCATTAAAAAGGACAACTTTAGTTTGAATTGAGGTCGTCACCTCCGGAACGATATCCAATGGTTTATATACTTCCCCTTTAACGTCATCATTTAATTTGTAAATTACTTCACGTTCAAATGGAATGGTTACACCTTGAATTACAACATTGAAAATAAGTTTTACATCCCTAATAATATCAGGTTTTCCAATGTTCGCTTGTTCATCAACGCGGTACATTCCAATCGTGCCTTTTTCAGCAAGCCAATACGGTTGTGTAAACTTGATGTTTTCTGGTAATTTAAATTCAAAATCTAAATTTTGAATCGTATTTGTGGCTAAATCAAGTTCTTTCGAAATTTTATCAGAAGTTAAGTTACTTTCAACGTTTTGCAAAGACATTGGAATTGCACTTCGATTGATGGCTTCTAGTTTTAATTTTAAAGTTGCATTTTGAGTAAAATCTTGGTCAGTTGCGACAGCTTCTAGGTACAATCCAGCGCAATTTGCGATGATTTTTTTTATTTCCTCTGACTTAATGGTTCTCCAATGCGCATCATCCAACTGCTGTATCAGCGCATAAGCTTTGACTAGTTCAGGAATACTAGCTGACGGGTTCTTAAAATTGAAATTATTTTCAACTGCAGCAAGAAGGTCGCCAATGATTTTTCCGCCTTTGACGCGGTTCCAACTGGTATCTATTCCTTCAAAAATATTGGCATTGTTTGCAGATGGCTCACCTTTTATTAGTTCCAAGTATTCTTTTTCTTCACCGCGAGTTCCAGTACTGCCGAAACCTTGCGATTGGTGTTTGCTTCTGCTTAGGGCGGCAATTTCTTGATTGGATTTTCCTAAGGATTGATAATAAACACCAGTTTGCAATTGAATTAGGTTTGACTTGTCAGCTTTTTCAAATTTTTCTTTGCTACCGTAAAACCACCAAGAGGTGTTAAAGTATACGCGTTTAGGTTGCCAAATATTAACCAACTTGAGTTGTTCAGCAAATTTGTTCGGGTTGTTTGTTTGGTCGAACGCCTCAAGGCTAAGAAGGGCGGAAGAGGTGTGATGGCCATGAGTAGTTCCGGGAGAGCGTGCATCAAAGCGATTGATAATCACGTCGGGTTTGAACTTTCGGATGACATAAATGACATCGCTAAGCACTTCCTCTTTATTCCATATTTGCAATGTTTCCTCGGGATTTTTCGAATATCCAAAGTCGTTAGCTCGAGTAAAAAATTGTTCGCCGCCGTCAATTTTTCTCGCTTCGATTAGTTCCTGCGTTCGAATTACACCTAGTAGTTCTCGCAGTTCAGTACCAATTAAATTTTGCCCTCCATCACCACGGGTTAAAGAGAGATAGCCTGTCCGCGCTTTCTTTTCATTGGATAAATACGAAATTAGTCTGGTATTTTCATCATCTGGATGTGCCGCAATATAGAGTACAGAACCTAAGAAATTAAGTTTTTGAATTTGATTGTAGATGGCAACCGCATCAGGTTTTGCAGGTTGTTGTGCCGAAACAATGTTTAAAAAAAATAAAGTAATCAGAACAAAAATGGAGGAGCGCTTTTGCATAAAAATAAATTAATTAGCAATAGCTTCAAATGTAGTAATTTAATAAAAGGAGTTATTCGATTTAAATTGACTTTAACATACTTTGAATTTCTGCAAGATTTGTTGCAGTTGGAGACTTTTTAGTCAGTAATATTAGTCAACATTTTCATGTTTCCTCTTTTTGTATAAGGATATTTCTTCTTATGAATATCGATAAATTGTGTAATTAAATCATCGTCATAATCACTGATGAAAACGTAAATCTTGTTGTAAAGCGAGTAGCCACGATATCCTTCTGGAATTTCTTCATCAGTAATCCACTCTGAGTCTTCTTTAAAATAGTAGATTCTTTTTTGCACATCAAAATAAGCCTCCAGATTTGGATAGTAATAGTATCGCAACTGGCAATTTGAAACAGGGTCAATCAGTGGTGGACTGTCGTCTTGCTTGCTACTTTTTTGAGCAGAACTAAAATGAACGAGAAATAGCATCAAGAAAAGGGTTGATAATATTTTTTTCATATCAGTAATTTTAGTGAACAGAACATATTCGAAACTTGATGTAAAGATAATAATTAATATAAACAATAATCGATTAAAAGTAATTTAATATCGATAAAATACATATTTGTTATGTAATTGTAAATATAAGATTACAAAATTAAATTAATATGTAATTGATTTTTCTCGATTTAGAAGAAGCTTAAACTTAAAGTTGATTGAGATAATGAAACACTTTATCTGTAGGCATACCCATTACATTGGGATAGGATCCTTCAATTCTTGCAACACCAATATAACCAATCCATTCCTGAATTCCATAACTACCGGCTTTATCAAAAGGTCGGTATTCTTCCAAATAGTAGGCAATTTGTTCATCGGTCAATGGATGAAAGGTTACTGAAGTTGTTTCCGAAATTACGTCGGTTTTCGTATTGGTCTTAAAGCACACTGAAGTAATGACTTTATGCGTACAATTGGATAGCGATTGCAACATTTGAAACGCATCGTCGTAATTCTTAGGTTTTCCCAATGCTTTGTTTTGGTGCCAAACGATGGTATCGCTGGTGATTAGAATATCATTTTCTAGCAAATCTCCTTCAAAAGCATCGCTCTTCAAGACTGCTAAATAATCTGTAATGTCTTCTTCGGTTAGATTTGACGGATACACCTCGTCAACTTCTTTCAATCGAACTTCAAAATCTAAATCCAAGTCTTTAAAAAACTGCTGTCTTCGAGGCGATCCAGAGGCTAGGATAATCTTATATTGTTTTAGTTTTTCTCTAAGCATGGTTCTTAATATTGTAAGCAACAACTGCAATTGATAGAATTCCGAAGAAAAGAACAACTTTCAATACGGTACTTAAATGACGGAAGTCCTTTTTGCTCTTCGCGGTCCAACATTTAATAGTAAAATAGAGTAGTGGTCCAATCAGCGTTAATAGACTGTATATCGTTGCGATATATAAATTATTGGATGCGAAATAGGCATTCGTGTAATACAAGAGAATTATTAAGGGAAGGAAACTCAATCCAAATACTACTTTTGCAGTTCTTTCAACGCCTAAGATAATAGGTAGCGTATGCATTCCTTGGTTGTAATCGCCATTAACATCTTCTAAATCTTTAGTAATTTCTCGAATAAAGTTGATGATAAAAGCGAACACTGCATAATCTAACAGTATAGAAAAAAGAACGCCCATTTCTTTTTGATTTCCTTCATAAGTCGCTGGATATAAATCGAAAAGGCCAATGATAATTACGCTAAACGAAAGCAAAAACGCCACGATGATATTGCCAATAAGCAACATTTGTTTTAAGCTAGTCGCATAAATATATAGTAGAGAGGCGATTAGAATGAAAATTGCGGCGAAGCTTGGTTTCATGATGACATTGGCTAAGTAAAAACCGATGCCCACGCCAATAACCGTTAATCCTACATATATATTATATCCTTGGGCTTCAGAGATGGCAGTCCCGATTATTGTTTTGTTTGGTTTATTTTCAGCATCCGTATTTTGGTCAAAAATGTCATTGATCACATAACCACCGGCTGCGATTAGTAAAGTTGATAACACTAGCAGCACAAACTGCCAGTTCGCCAGCGATAAAGGAACATTTTGCCAATGCAGAAAACCAAATCTAAAAATAAGTTGCATCAGCGCAAGCATTACTAGATTTTGATAACGTATTAATTTAAAAAATGAAATCATATTTAATTATGGAAGTAATAAATTATTGTTTGCTTAATCGTGTTTCCCATCATAATATAAGTGCCATTTTCCTTGCACTTTCATGACTTGCTCAATCACTTCGCGTACTGCACCTTTGCCACCGTTTTTATGAGAAATGTACTTTGAGATGGCTTTAATTTCCGGGCTAGCATCTTGAGGACAAGTCGGCAAACCAACCAATTGCATCACATGATAATCAGGAATGTCATCGCCCATATACAGTACGTTTTCAGGTTTAATAGAATACAAATCAATGTATTCTTTAAATGTTTCTACTTTATTTGGCGATGCTAAGTGAATGTCCGTTATTCCTAAGTTTCTTAATCGAATGCGCACACCTTCGTTGTTTCCTCCTGAAATGATGCAGACATTATACCCGCTTTCCAGCGCTGCTTTCATCGCAAAACCGTCTCTGATATTCATAATTCGCAACATCTCGCCCGTAGGCGTAACATGCACGGAACTGTCTGTCAATACACCGTCTACGTCAAAAATAAACGTGTCGATGTGATTCATGATTTCCTTATAACTCTTTTTCATAAGATTGGATGGTTTGCGTCATTAGTTGATAAATAGCTTGCTTATTTTCGTTTTTCAAAAATTCTAAATGACTTGTAATTGTACTATTGTCTTTTCTTCTTGCGGGTCCAGTTTGGGCTTGCAAAGGCGTCAATGTTTCTAGTTTTGCTGCAGTTTCAATAATCAATGGCTTCAAAATATCGAATGGGATATTGTTTTCGCTGCATATTTCATAACCGACTTGATACAATTGATTGACAAAATTATTCACAAAAACTGCTGCTATATGCAACGCTTTTCTTTGTTGACTATCAATCGGGTGCGTTATTTTAGAAATAGCTAAAGCGACTTCTTCTAGCACAACATAATCTTCTTTTGTTTCAGTTTCCAAGCATATTGGAATGGTGCTAAAATCAACAGCTTTCTGTACCGAAAAAGTTTGTAAAGGATAAAAAACTGCTCGTCTATTTTTTGATGATAGTTCATTCATAGCGATGCTTCCAGAGGTATGAGCAACTATTCTATCGTCAAAAGGAAGAGAATCTGAAATCTTAGCAATAGCATCGTCTGAAACCGCAATAATACATACATCTACAGGTTGCAGATCGGAGACATTGGAAACAATTTTTTCAGAATCAACAATGCCTTCGATGTTTTGCCTATTTCTGGCACATACTTCAACCAACTCGATGGCGTCCGCTTTTTGCAAGGCAGAAATTAAATGAAAAGCGACATTTCCAGAGCCAATTATGCTTACTCTAATCATGCGGCTAAATTATTGAAAAAACCTTAAATGCAAGAAATTAAAACGAAGAGAAATTTGCCGCGTATTTTCTTTTGCGATATCATCTCGACAATTCTTAAATATGACATAAAACGACAAGGATTCAAATTTAATACTAAACATTTTTACCTACTTTTGCGAGAGTTTTTAAAATAGTAATTCCAAAATAATGGAAAAAAAGATACTTTCCTTTCTATTCTCAACGCGTTTAATGGCTTTTTTGTTTTTGACCTATGCCGCATCAATGGCCATTGGAACTTTTATCGAAAGCGAATACAACACAGACACTGCACGAATCTTAATCTATAATACAAAATGGTTTGAAGCAATTCATTTGTTTTTTCTAATTAATTTCTTTGGAAATATCAAACGCTATCAGCTTCTAAAAAAGGAAAAATGGGCTACGTTGCTACTTCACTTATCTTTCATTTTTATTATCATCGGAGCGATCATAACGCGCTATATCAGTTATGAAGGGATGATGCCTATTAGAGAAGGCGCGGCTGAAAATCAAATTTATTCAGACAAAACATTTTTGACGCTTTTTGTAGACGGAGAATATAAAGGTGACATGAAACGCCGCATTTTCGAAAAGTCGCTGTTGCTTTCTCCAGTTACCAATAACGATTTCTCAATTTCTAATGATTTTGCCGATATTCCGTTTGAAGTTTCCTATAAGAACTACTTGATGGGCGCAAAGGAAGCAATAAAAGAAGATCCTAAAGGTGCGACTTATTTCAAAATGGTGGAATCGGGCGATGGTTCACGTCATGAACATTACCTAAAAGAGGGTGAAGTTCAAAATATTCACAATACCTTATTCGCTCTAAATAAATATACCAAAGGCGCCGTAAATATCAATACCACAGGCGAAACCTATACGATGGAAACGCCATTCGATGGACAATTCATGCGAATGGCAGACAAGTTGCAAGGCCGCGTAATCAAAGACTCAATGCAACCCTTGATGATGCGTTCTTTATATAATGTAGGCGGAACACAATTTGTATTTCCAGAACCTGCTAAGAAAGGATTCAAAACGTATGTTTCTAACAATGATTTCAAAGCCAAAAAACATGACGATGCACTTATTGTTACAATTACTTCTCAAGGAAAAACAAAAGAAGTAACGCTCTTAGGTTCAAAAGGTAAAGTTGGACAACCTCAAGTTATCACTTTAGGAAAATTAGATTTTACTTTGGCGTTCGGTAGCAAGGCTTATATGCTTCCATTCAAAATTCAATTGAACGATTTTATTGCGAGAAAATATCCAGGAACAGACAAAAGTTACTCCGCTTTTGAAAGTCAAGTTACGGTCCTTGATGGGAACAAAAAATCAGACGCCCAAATCTATATGAATCATATTTTGGATTATGGTGGTTATCGCTTTTTTCAATCGTCATTTGATCCTGATGAAAAGGGAACTGTACTTTCGGTTAACCATGATTTTTGGGGTACTTTGATTACCTATATAGGCTATTTCATGTTGTTCTTTGCTTTGATGTCCATTTTGTTTACTAAGCATTCTCGTTTTGCAGATCTCAAACGTAAATTGGAAATTGTAAAGAATAAAAAAGCAAAACTAATTTCTATCGCCATTTTGTTTTTGAGCTGCAACGTGTTTTCTCAAAATCATACGAATCATGCGCCAACGCAAGCGCAAATTGATTCCTTGCTCAATAGATATAAGGTCAGTGAAGAACATGCTTCTAAATTTGGTCGATTGATTGTGCAAGATGAAGGCGGTCGAATGAAACCAGTAAATACCTTTTCATCGGAACTCCTTCGAAAAGTGAGCAAAAGTGATACCTACAAAGACATGAATTCTGACCAAGTGTTCTTGTCGATGGTACAATTCCCAAGAGTTTGGTTTGAAGTTCCATTGATTTATATCAAAAATGGCAATGACAGCATTCGAAAAATTATTGGTTTAGATCCAAAAGAAAAATATGCGCCATTCATCAAATTCTTTGACGAAAAGGGCAATTATAAACTCACGCCTTATATTGAAGAAGCTTATAAAGCGTCACTTCCGGATCAATTTCAAAAGGATTTTATTGAAACAGATCGTAAAGTCAATTTATTGAATTCGGCTTTGAGTGGTAGTATTTTAAGAATTTTCCCAATTCCGAAAGACGCTAATAATAAGTGGATTTCCTACTCTGAATTGAATCAAGCGAATATTCACGGCGTCGACTCGACATTTGCCAAAAATATTCTTCCTTTATATATGAGTGCTTTGGATAGCGCCACGATTAGAAAGGATTATGTCAATGCGAATTTCTTTCTACAAAGCATCGAGAATTATCAAAAAAGGTTCGGAAGTGCGGTGCGCCCAAGCGACGACAAAATCACTTCAGAAATCACTTATAACAAATACGATATTTTCAAGAAATTGTATTATTTGTATATGTTGACAGGCGTATTGATGTTGCTCTTTACAATTATCAATATTTTCTTTGAAAAGAAAGCGATTCGTTACTTAATCAATAGTTTTCACATTTTGATTGGTGTGCTTTTTCTGCTACACACTGCTGGACTAATCGCACGATGGTATATTTCTGGTCATGCACCATGGAGCGATGCTTATGAAAGTATGATATATGTGGCTTGGGCTACGATGTTTTTTACGTTGGCATTCGATATCAAATCAAAATTGACCGTGGCTTCGGGAACTTTTGTTGCTTCGATGATCTTGATGATTGCGCATTGGAATTGGATGGATCCTTCGATTGCGAATTTGCAACCGGTATTAAATTCGTATTGGTTGATGATTCACGTGGCAGTAATTGTAGCGAGTTACGGACCATTTACACTGGCGATGGTTTTAGGTGTCGTGTCTTTAATTTTGATGCTTTTCACGAATAAAAAGAACAAAGCCAAAATGGACTTGAACATCCAAGAAATAACCTATATCAATGAAATGGCGCTCACCATTGGGCTCGTCATGCTTACGATTGGAAACTTCTTGGGTGGTCAATGGGCAAATGAAAGTTGGGGACGCTATTGGGGTTGGGATCCAAAGGAGACTTGGGCTTTAATTAGTATAATGATTTATGCGTTTGTCATTCATGCGCGATTTGTGCCGGCTTTACGTGGAAAATGGATTTACAATTTGATGAGCGTGATCGCTTTTTATTCGATTTTGATGACGTATTTCGGAGTGAATTTTTACCTGACTGGAATGCACTCTTATGCAAGTGGAGACAAAGTGGTAACGCCAAGTTTTGTTTATTATTCGGTGGCTTGCGTCGCAGTCTTAGGGTTCTTCTCGTATTTTAGTTATAAGAAACACTTTAAAAAATAAAATGATGAAAAATTTAATTGGTCTGGCTTTGGTATCTTCACTTTTTTGGAATTGTCAAGGACAGACGACAAGCACGAACACTTCAACTACAAAAACTATGGAAAAGCAAAACATTTATCAATTTAAAGTCGAAGATTTAACTGGAAAAACCTTTGACTTTGCAACACTGAAAGGAAAGAAAATCCTAGTGGTGAATACCGCTTCCAAATGTGGATTGACACCGCAATACAAAGATTTAGAAAAGATTTACAAAGTATACAAAAACGAAAATTTTGTGATTATAGGTTTTCCTGCCAATAACTTTGGTCAACAAGAGCCGGGAACTAATGCCGAAATTGAATCATTTTGCGAAATGAATTACGGGGTTACTTTCCCAATGATGAGCAAAATATCAGTAAAAGGCAGCGACATGCATCCAGTTTACCAATTTCTAACTCAAAAATCGAAAAACGGTTTGCAAGATTCTGAAGTAGAATGGAATTTCCAAAAATACTTAATCAATGAGCAAGGAGAGTTAGAGAAAGTAATCTTGCCTCAAGTGCTTCCAACAGATGCTGCAATTGTAGATTGGATAAAAAAATAGGGTGAAAAACCAGAAGAAAGTCTCTCATATATTAAATGCATCTGCAACCTTGTTGGGATTATGTTTTGTTGTGCTAACTTCTTTGAAAGTAAACAAATTAAGTGATGAATCGAAAATAGATGAACTGACTTCGATAGCGATTTTAGTCTTTTTGGCTAGTTGTGTCTTGTCTTATTTATCGATTCGAAGTAAAAATGATACGGGCGAAAGGTTTGAAAAAATGGCTGATATCGTTTTTCTATTGGGGCTTTTTTTACTGTTTACAATCACAATGTTGATTTCCTTCAATTTCATCTAGTAATTTCAGTTACAGCTCAAAAATCTAAATTGTTGATTGGCAGCGTAATCTTATTTTAAGATGAGTTGCATAAATTGTAAATCAAGCCATTTCCCAAATTTGAAGCCTACTTCTTTAATCACACCAGTTTCTTCAAATCCAAATTTCTTGTGAAACTCGATGCTTCCTGTGTTAGCGGCGTCAATTCCGCCAATCATCGTATGGTAACCTTCGTTTTTTGCAGAGTCGATTAATGCCAGCATGAGCTGTTTTCCAATTCCTTTTTCGACATGATCTGGTGCAACATACACGGAATGTTCAACGGTAAATTGATAGCCAATCTTCTCCCGAAAAGTGCCATAAGTCCCAAAACCGATGGCTGTGCCGTTAATATCTGCAACAAAAATCGGAAAACCTTTAGATTTTTTATCTTCAAACCATCGGGCCTGATCAGCTAAAGTCTGGGCTTCATATAAATAATTAGATGTGGTATTTAAAATGGCGTGATTGACAATTTCTAGTATTTGAGGGAGATCAGTACTAGCAGCTGCCCTGATGATGACGTTATCTGATTGGCTCATTTTCTATTGCTTTGAATTCAATTCGGCTAGTAAATCGTCCGCGTCTTTGGTGCTAAAACCCATCGATCCATTTTTGTTCTTGGCGGCAGTCGCGTATAGCAGTGCTTCTTTAGTATTCTTATTTTTTTTATATAAACGCGCCAAAAGTACTTGATTGTCGTAGGTTTCCAAGGAGGCAACCACTTGCTTCATCCATCGAATGGCTGCGTTTAGTCCTGCAGTATTATTAATATTTTTCAAATAATTCGTCGCGACTTCTTTTAATGTTTTTAGGTCTTTTGAATAATATTTGTCGACAGATTCAATAGTAATAGCTTGGTATTTTTTCCAATTTTTGGTGTGCTCTGCCATTTGTATATCAAATGAATTTACCAAAGAATCATTTTTAGGCGATTGAATTGTTTTGGCAATCAAACGTTTTTGGGAGTAGGTGATAGTGTCTTTATATTCTAGTGCTGGCGTGAGTAATTCGACTACGATATTTTCTATTTTTCGTTGTACTCTTTTCGGAGACGCCACCGCTTCAAATTCTTTTTGATGATTCAAAACATATTGAAATTCTTTCGATTGCAAATCCGTAACACCATTGGCAATGATTTTCCAATTGTTGGCGCTCACCAATTGCGATTCGTTTTGCGTGACCAGATATTGATGCGCAATGGGCGACAATAAGCTGCGATCTCGACCTTTATTCAAAGCCGTCAAATAAGCTAAACAGGCATCGCTATTGCTGACATCTTTTAAGAATTGTTCTTGCAGATACGTCAATTGCTTTTCTTTAGTAAGCGCATTTTTAGCTTCAGTTATTAAAGCCGTAGACGTGAATTCACCGCTCGTATTGTACAATTCTTTTCCATCCTCATCAAGAAAAAGGAAAGTAGGAAAAAATCGAATGCCAAATCTTTTTTTGAAAAATGCGCCTTCGCCTTTCTCAGCATCTTGCCATGCGCAGACAAAATTCTTTTTCATATAGTTAATCACCAAAGTATCGGTAAACACTTCACTTTTCATTTTGTTACAATGGGCGCACCATGACGCATACAACATATAAAAAATTGGTTTGTGTTCTGCCTTGGAGCGCGCCAAAACAGCTTTATAACCACTTTCGTCAAAAGCAAGTTTGTCTTGAGCACTCAATTGCAAGGATGCAAAGAAAAGGAAAAAGAACAGCGCCCGATTGCAAGGATTTTTCATTGAAAATAAATTTCGCACAAGTATGATTTATCTAAGACAAATATATCTTGTTTTTTTAGAATTATGCTCTTAAAGAAACGCTAAATTACCCTTTATCTTTGTAAATTTGCGCTTCATTTAACAAAGTAATGATTTACCCGAAGATTCCTTTAGCGCAGAGTATTATCCAAATATGTTTGGCGAAAGGTGTGGAGCATATTGTTATTTCACCTGGTTCAAGGAACGCGCCGTTGACGATTGGTTTCACCAACAACCCAAAATTTAAGTGCTACAGCATTGCGGACGAAAGATGCGCTGGTTTTTTTGCACTGGGTATTGCGCAACAAATTGGGAAACCTGTCGCTGTGGTTTGCACTTCTGGATCTGCATTATTAAATTATTATCCGGCTTTTGCGGAAGCATTCTATAGTCAAATTCCGTTGATTGTGATTTCTGCGGATCGACCTTTGAATAAAATTGATATTGGTGACGGTCAAACCATTCGACAAGTGAATGTATTTCAAAATCATTCGTTATACAATGCGAATTTAACAGAAGGAGAAACGCCAGAAAATGACCATAAGATTAATGAAGCGATTACGACAGCTCGCACGCAGAAAGGTCCAACGCACATTAACGCTCCGTTTGAGGAACCTTTATATTTGACGACAAAGAAATTGATTGTAGATCCTACTTTGTCGGGATTTGCAAAGGTTTTTAAGAGTATTTCAATTGAAGATATTATTGCCTGCACCAACATTTGGAATTCTGCAAAGCGAAAATTGATTCTCATTGGCGTTAATGGACCAAACGAAATTGAAGAAGAGATTATTCATGCAGTCGCAAATGATCCTTCAATTGTAGTGATGACAGAAGTCACCTCTAATGTATCACATCCAACATTCTTAAATCATATTGATGCGATCATCACGCCTTTTAAAGAAAAAGATTTTATAGCATTTCAACCAGAAATACTTATCACTTTAGGAGGAATGGTGGTTTCAAAACGCATCAAATCGATGTTGAGAACCTACCGACCTGAACACCATTGGCACATTGATCCACTGCGAGCGTACAATACCTATGGTGCTTTAGCACATCACTTTGAAGCAACGCCAAATGATTTTTTTCGTCAGGTTTTGCCCTTCACCAAAATTGTAAAAAGTGATTACGCACAAAAAGCAATGAACATCCAAGAAGCTCGAAAGCATAAGCATCAATCGTATTTAGAAAAAATTGTCTTTTCCGATCTAAAAGCATTCGAATTGATTATGCCACGCCTGCCCAAAAATTCCCATTTGCAAATTAGTAATAGCGCAGCAATTCGATACGCGCAACTTTTTGACATTGACCCTACCATCGCTGTGTTTTGCAATCGAGGAACAAGTGGTATTGATGGAAGTACATCAACGGCAATCGGCGCGGCTGTAGCGGGTGGTGTTCCAACGACATTTATTACGGGCGACATCGGCTTTTTGTATGACAGTAACGCCTTGTGGAACCAATATATTCCAAAGAATTTCAAAATTATCTTGATTAATAATGGCGGTGGCGGTATTTTTAGAATTCTACCAGGCCATGAGGAAACGCCCATATTTAATAAGTACTTCGAAACATCGCATTGTCTGACAGCCGAACATTTGGCTAAAATGTATGGCTTTGATTACAGTATAGCGAGTTCAACAGAAAGTCTTATTGATGGACTTGAAAAGTTATATAATCAAAATGAAAAGCCTGCAATTCTAGAAGTCTTTACGCCAACGAAACAGAACGAAAAAATATTACTGCAATACTTTAAGGAATTGGCATAGGGGTTCGTACCTTTGATGCCATTCTAAAATTCGACAAAATATTCTCATGATTGAAATAGGAAAATACAATACTTTGACCATATTGCGTGATACGAAAGTTGGTTTGTTTCTCGGAAATTCAACGGATGATCCAGACGGTATCCACGATATTTTATTGCCAAACAAATACGTCCCGAACGAATTTGAAATCGGCGAGGAGTTAACTGTTTTCGTGTATTTAGATCATGAAGAACGCCCGGTAGCTACGACTTTAGAACCTTATATTTTATTGAATGAATTTGCCCTTTTGCGTGTCAATTACGTAAATCAAGTCGGCGCATTTATGGATTGGGGGATGGAAAAAGACATCTTGGTTCCATTTAAAGAGCAAGCACGCCCGATGGAGAAAGGAAAGCGCTACTTGGTTTATTTGTATATGGATGAAAAAACCAACCGTTTGGTAGCATCGAGCAAGACGAATCAATTTTTAGACAATGAGACGTTGACAGTTGAAAATGGAGAGGAAGTAGATTTAATTGTTTCCCACATTACGGAGATTGGAATCAACGTAATTATCAACGAAAGACATAAAGGATTGGTTTATAAGGATGAAGTGTACGACGATGCGATTCGCACTGGTGACCGCTTACGAGGTTACATAAAGACTATTCGACCAGATCATAAGATTGACGTTTCATTGCAAAAATTAGGATATCAAAACATCGAACCTAACGCGCAGAAAATCCTTGATGAACTCAAAGCGAGTAGGGGTTTCCTTCGACTCAATGATAATAGTCATCCTGAAGATATCAAAACAGTGCTGAAAATGAGTAAGAAAACCTTCAAAAAAGCCATCGGAGCGCTTTATAAAGAGCACAAAATCGAAATTAAAGACGATGGAATTTATTTAGTTTCGGAATAACAGGAGAAACTGCTACTTTGTTATTTCGATATCTGGATTGATTTTCAATAGCTCATCCAAAAAAACGTCTCTGTTGACAGGAGAAACATACACGTCTTCCAATTCATTGTAGGTAATAATAAAACCTTCAGTATCTAAAGCAGGTTTCATAGTTACAGGCACATACAATCCAGAGAAATACTTGATTTTCTTGATTTTTTCAATGTCAATTCTACCTCTAAATGGACCTGAACGGTACAATAAGAAATGCTGATTAATGACATATCTTGTATCTAATAACGTCCACAAAATCATTGCAATAACTAGCGATAAGAGTACGATTGGCAAAAGAGTCACATGTTCTTTTGTCATTCCTACATACAAAAGTACAACCATTGCAATAACGATTGTCCAAAGAATGGCAATGGTGTAGTTATTTTGTGAAGAAAGGTACCTTTTCATAGTCTTAATTTGAACGCTCAAAAATAGTATTTTTTACGTAACTATTTAATTAAATTATTGTTAGTTAAATATAAAAAATGGTTTATTTTTACGCTAAAATAATACAATTACCCTTATGATTGACTGGATAACGGCAAAAGAATTTGAAGACATAACCTACAAGAAATCAAATGGCGTCGCGCGAATTGCATTCAACAGACCTAATGTGCGCAATGCTTTCCGTCCGAAAACAACTTCTGAATTGTATCAAGCTTTTTACGATGCTCAAGAAGACACTTCGATAGGTGTTGTTCTTCTTAGTGCAGAAGGTCCGTCAACCAAAGATGGTGTCTACTCTTTTTGCAGCGGTGGAGACCAAAACGCTAGAGGTCATCAAGGTTATGTGGGTGATGATGGACAACACAGATTAAATATACTAGAAGTGCAAAGACTCATCCGATTTATGCCCAAGGTTGTCATTGCAGTCGTTCCCGGTTGGGCTGTAGGCGGTGGACATAGTTTGCATGTCGTTTGTGACATGACGCTAGCAAGTAAAGAGCATGCCATTTTCAAACAAACCGATGCCGATGTAACCAGTTTTGACGGCGGTTATGGTTCTGCCTATCTTGCCAAAATGGTAGGGCAAAAGAAAGCGAGAGAAATTTTCTTTTTGGGTAGAAATTACTCGGCGCAAGAAGCATTTGAAATGGGAATGGTCAATGCTGTGATTCCACATGCAGAGTTAGAAGCAACGGCCTATGAGTGGGCACAAGAAATTTTACAAAAATCACCAACTTCAATCAAAATGTTGAAATTTGCCATGAACTTAACCGACGATGGAATGGTAGGACAACAAGTTTTTGCTGGTGAAGCTACGCGTTTGGCATATATGACCGAAGAGGCAAAAGAAGGAAGAAACGCTTTCCTAGAAAAAAGAAAACCCGATTTTGGGAAAAATAAATGGTTGCCTTAATGATTTGGTATGGAAAACTTTACAAACGAAACCATCGATACTAAACAACTTCCTCGATTTGAAGAAGTCACTTTTTCAAAATTAGATCCGGCGTATTGGACCGTGATTTGGGTTGAACTACTGATTGTTGCACTTATTCTTGGTATAGCAGCCGTTGCGGGAATATTCTTTGACGAAGAGTTCGCAGCAAAATCTACGGTAATATATATTGGTCTTCCAGTTGTTTTCTTATCGATATTTGGACTACTTCGATTGGGATTCGTGAAAAAGGGTTTTGCGTTCCGGCAACATGATGTATTGTTTCGTTATGGCGTCATTGCTACCAAAACAATCATTATCCCGTACAATAGGATTCAACATGTTTCTTTGCATGAAGGACTTATGTCGCGGTATTTTGGCCTAGCGAAAATTGAAATTTTTACGGCTGGCGGTAGTTCAAATGATATCGAAATTCCAGGCATTCTAAAAGATGAAGCAGAGAGCATCAAACAATTATTGATGGGCAAAATTCAAAAAGAACTGTAATGGATAGTCTTTTTGATAAGCCACAACGACAATCAGCAATCGGTATTTTGGTGCTGTTTTTTGATACACTGTATCATTATATAAAAGCGTTTGGCCCTTTATTGTTGATCTTTGCGCTCAAGTTTAAGGAAATCGAGAAGCTGTATTTGATTCTTAGTATAATAGCGCTAGTGCTTGTCGTGGGTTTGATTGCGTATTTAAAATATCTCAATTTTACTTTCTACTTAGACCATCAAAAGAACGAATTTGTAATTCAAGAAGGTATCTTTAATAAAACAAAAACCACCGTTCAATTTTACAAAATTCAGCAAGTAAATATCACGCAAAACCTGCTGCAACGAGCTATAAATGTATATTCTATAGAAGTTGACACCGCCGGAAGTAACGACAAAGAAGGCAAGATCAAAGCCATTTCGCACGATTTGGCTTTAGAATTAAAAGCGGCTTTACTCCAAAATGAGTCGAAAGTGCTTTCAACGGATGCAACCGCTAATGAAGTTGAAATTACAGAAGCAAAGGCACAACCATTCCTGAAAATTAGTTTATTAAGTCTTGTAAAAATGGGGATCACGTCAAATTACGTAAAAAGCCTTTCACTGATGCTAATTTTCATTTTTACAATTTTAGATTATGTAGAAAAAGTTGTGGGGCAAGGGATTTATGAGAAAAATGCGATTGAAGGTTATATTAATCTTGAAGTGATTGTCCAAAGTATTTTTGTATTCATTTTTATTCTCATCATCGTAATTGTTGTAATTAATCTTGGACGTATATTGATTAAGTATTATGATTACAACGTCAACAAGCAACAAGGTTCGCTTTTGATTTCCTATGGATTAATCAATACGCACAGTACCATTGTCAAGCCAGAAAAAGTGCAAATCACCTCTGTTTCAAGAAATTTCTTTCAAAAGAAACTCAATGTTTTGGAGCTTAAGATCAAACAGGCAATGCAAGGCGACAAAGAGGAAAAAGGCTCTGCAATTGATATTCCGGGCTGTAATGAAGTAGAAAAAGACGCTATCTTGCAATTGATTTTTCAAAGAATCCCACAAAAAGGCGTGATGTTGAAACCTAATTTTCGGAAGTTGGGCTTTGCTGTTTTCTTGACTATCATATTACCTTTGTTATGCTATTTGCGCGTGAGAGTGCTTATTACGAATTTTGATTTTCGCTATGATTATTTTGCAGCAATTTATGTAGTTTTCGTTGGAATAGTGCAGTATTTCAAATTCAGAAACAGTCGACTTTTCATAGACAATAATTTCATCATTTTACAAAGCGGCGCATGGGATATTAGCAACGATATTATCGAACCCAACAGAATTCAGGCCATCACGACATCGCAATTGTTTTGGCACAAGAACATCAATATCGGTTCTTTAACATTGCACACTGCTGGAGGAAATATTGCTTTTCAATTGGGAGACTTTGAGAAAATTAGGCAGTATGTCAATTTGTGGTTGTACGAATTAGAAAAATCAGATAGTAATTGGATGTGATTAATTATATAAAGATAGAAGAAGTAAGATTTACGAATTAAGATGCAATCGTTTTTACCAAGGAACAACCATAAAATCACCAACTAAAATGAAACACTGGATTCAAGCAGCAAGATTGAGAACTTTACCACTCTCGGTATCTGGAATTATTGTCGGTAGTTTTTACGCCATGTCGCAATCTCTTTTTAATTGGAAGATTGTGCTGTTTGCATTGTCGACGACCTTAGGTTTGCAAGTCTTGTCTAATTTTGCCAATGATTATGGCGATGGGATTAAAGGTACGGACAATGAAGACCGAGTTGGACCAAAACGCGCCATTCAAAGTGGAGCTATTTCTCCAACAGCCATGAAAAAGGCAATGATTATCACAGCAGTTCTCACAATGATTTCGGCTATGGCTTTGATTTATTTTTCGTTTAAAGACACCAATTACGTCTATTCTTTATTTTACTTGACACTCGGAGCTTTGGCAGTGACTTCAGCCATCCGTTATACCGTCGGCAACACCGCTTATGGTTACCGAGGATATGGAGATATTTTTGTCTTTGTGTTTTTTGGATTGGTAAGCACAATTGGTATTTATTTTATGTTTTCAAAGTCGATGGAAAACGGCTATCTTTTGTTTTTGCCAGCATCGGCCATTGGACTTCTAAGCGTAGGTGTATTGAATCTAAATAATATGCGCGACGAACACTCAGACAGAAAGGTGGGTAAGAACACTATTGTCGTGAAAATTGGTGGCGCAAAGGCAAAAATATATCACTATTTCTTGGTCGTTACGGCAATGATTTTAGTGCTCATTTTTGCAGTACTCAATGATTTTCATTTCGATCAGTATATTTTCGTTGTTGCTTATTTTCCAATGATTAGTCACTTAATTACAGTGCGCAAAAATAAAGATCCAAGAAATCTAGATCCGGAATTGAAAAAGCTCGCCATCAGTACATTTTTGCTGTCCATTTTACTTTCCCTCTGCCTTATTTTCTTTTTGTCTGATATCATTGTCAATAATTCATAAATCTCCATTAGAATGAAAATTACATTTTACGGTCATGCTTCACTCGGAATTGAAGTGAGTGGCAAAACAATTTTAGTCGATCCTTTTATTTCTGCTAATCCAAAGGCAAGTCACATTAGTTTAGCCAACCTAAAACCAGACTACATTTTTCTAACACATGCGCACCAAGATCATACGCTCGATGTAGAAGCGCTCGTAGCAAGTAATCCCGAAACGATTATTGTTTCAAATGCGGAAATCGTAACTTATTATTTGGGAAAAGGCTTCAAAGGACATATGATGAATCACGGCGGTTCGTGGCAATTTGATTTCGGAAAAGTCAAATACGTTAGCGCCATTCACTCTAGTTCCTTCGCCGACGGGACTTATGGAGGTAACCCAGGAGGATTTGTCATTGAAGGTGAACACAAAAATATATACATCGCTGGAGATACAGCACTGACAATGGATATGAAACTAATTCCGATGCGCACCAAACTCGATTTAGCGATTCTTCCCATCGGTAACAATTTCACCATGGACGTTGAAGACGCCATTATCGCTTCTGATTTTGTTGGATGTGACAAAATTTTAGGTTGTCACTACGACACTTTTGGCTTTATCGAGATCAATCACCAAGACGCAATCCAACGGTTTTTTAATAAAGGAAAAGACTTAATGTTACTCGAAATCGGTCAGAGTATTGAGCTTTAATTTTAGGAGCAATTTCCCGCTTTCGCCTTTATCTTTTTTCGTTCCTCAAAAAGGATATCGGCTCTATCGGGGCTAGGGCATTCAAAATTAAAGTACAATTGATTTTATCTTTGCGTCTCGGTGCCTTTTCGAGCAAAAATTAACTATGCAAAATAAACTTACATTACTATTACTGCTCATTGCGACTTTCACCTTTGCCCAAATCGACGGCTATTGGGATAAAGAACGAGCGACTTCCAAACAAGTGGTCGTTAGTGCTCGAGATCGAATCGTTATTCCGCTCGAAGAACTACCAGAAGGCACAACCGAAGTGGTTTATAGAATTACCTTGCTCGATGAGAATCAACAGCTATCCAGTAGTTTAGTCTCGATTCTTAAAGCGATTCCCGATCCAACCGGAATTAGTCAAGGTTCTGCAGGCACCATTTTTTTACTTTCCAAAATAACTGGAAATGATGAATGTAAATATGCGATTTTCACTTCTAAAGAAAAGGCCCTAGAATACAAGAAAGATGGAAAAACGGAAAAGGCTTGTTTGTATCAAAATAAACCTGTCAATAAAGACGCTCGACGTATCACGATAGATGGAACAACCTGTTTCCAAAACAACGCGATGTGGTTTGGTTTTGAAAGCAAAAACTGGTTGCTCAACCAAAAAATCATTCTTGAAGTTGTGCCTTGGGTCGACGCTACTTTGAGTCGAGGTTGGAATGTTGCGCACAAACAAGAATTGGTGAACGTAATCAATAATCTGAAGATCTATAAGGCATTAAACAAAAAAGAAGCGTTTTCCGCTTGCTATCTCGAAAGTATCACAACCAAATATACTTACAAAGAATACAAGCGACTTCTAGGAATAGAAATGAAGAAAGAATCAGATGCGCTTGTCGAGACTTGTATTCAGAAAACGGGTGAAACCGCCAAATTGGTAAATTTGATTAGAGACAAGGCGTCAAAAGCCTTTGAAGCGGGTAGATATGCTGAGGCAATTTCGATTACTCAAAATGAAATTATTGACGCAAATAAAGCAGTAGCAATGGACTATTTTTCACTTGGAGATTATTACTTGCTGACGAAACAGTTTGTAAAAGCGGAAGAATCTTACCAAAAAGGATTGGCAATTGATCCTAACGAAATCAATCTCAAATTAGAGTTGGCGCACGTCTATCTCTTTACCGATCGGGTTTCTGAAGCCAAAGAAATTCACAAGACTTTCAAAGATTACAACGTATTTCCGACGGTAACTTGGAAACAACAGGTGGAACATGATTTTGCCGAGTTCAAAAAGTATGGTTTGCCGAGCAATAACTTCAAGAAAATACTGAGAATACTGAATTAAGCCAATTATGAAAGCCACTTATCATCAGTATTTCCTTCATTTCAAAACGCCGTCCGGTACTTCGCGCGGCATATTGACCGAAAAAGAAACTTGGTTTATCATTCTAGAAGAAAACGGAAAAAAGGGAATAGGAGAGTGTGGCTTGCTTCGTGGACTAAGTTGCGATGATCGACCAGATTATGAAGAAAAACTAAAATGGACGTGTGAAAATATTCACTTAGGCGAAGACATTTTGTGGCAAAATCTGTTTGAATTTCCCTCGATTCAATTTGGGATTGAGATGGCATTTCAATCATTGAAGAGTGAAAATCCATTTTTGTTGTTCCCTTCAGATTTTACAAAAGGTCAAAAAAGCATCGCCATAAACGGCTTGGTTTGGATGGGAAATGAAGTGTATATGAAGCAACAAATTGACCAGAAAATTCAAGACGGATTTCACTGCATCAAACTTAAAATTGGGGCGATTGATTTCGAAAAAGAATTGCAATTATTGCGCTATATCCGACGAA